>NZ_JBCEWQ010000017.1:0-93652 GCF_038448545.1 Streptomyces sp. CLV115 | reverse complement strand
GCCCTCGCCCGTCCCGCCCCAGCCGCAGCCCTCCTACCCGGTATCCCATCCGTCCCAGGGATACGGGCCGGCCCAGGCGAACCCCCACGCGTATGCCCCGACCCAGATGCCGACGCAGTCGCCGTCGCAGACGTACCCCGGCGGCCCTGTGCCTCAGGCGCCCCGTCGCCCGGAGGGTTCCGGCAAGCGGCGTGCGGTCACCGCCATCGCCGCCGCGCTGGTCCTCGGTGTCGTGGCCGGCGGCACGCTGTACTTCCTGCTCAAGAACAACGACAAGGAGGAGCAGGCCGGCGACTCCACGGGCGGCAGGCGGACGAGCGACACGACCGGGAACCACAGCGGTGACAAGGAGGCCGGCTCCAAGCCGAGCACCAGGCCCCAGGCGAAGCCCGTCGAGTACAAGGGCATCAACCTGACCGCCGGCTACCACCTGACGCTCGGGGACGACGATGTCCAGCCCCAGCAGGGCGAGGACGGCGGGTACGAACTCTCCTACGACACCGGCGGATATCTCGACGCGGAGACCACGGGCGGCAGCCTGGTGCTGCTCGATCCCGGGCAGGAGGGCTCCCTGGAGGCCTGCCGCGCGGACACCCGGTTCACCGAGACCATCTACCTCAACACGGTCTCCAAGGGCAGGCAGATCTGTGTCACGACGGGCACGGGGCACATGGGCCTGGTGACGATCCAGGGGCTCTCGGGCGAGGAGTCGCCCAGCAAGTACCTGACGCTCGACCTCACCGTGTGGCGCAACGCCGCCGGCTCCGGTTCCGGTTCCGGCAGCTGAGCCCTTCCGCCGTCCGGCACATCACCGTCGCCCCCTCCGGGTTCCTCTCGGTGGCAGGGCCGGCCGCCCCCGGGTCAGCATGGACCCATGTCGCTCGATCAGGGAGATCCCATGCAGGGAGGCCTCATGCCGACAGCAGTGCTCGGCGCGACCGGTGGTCAGGGTGGCGCGGTGGTCGCCGCCCTGCTGGAGGCGGGCCGTGCCGTACGGGCCGTGGTGCGTGATCCCGGCAGCGGGCGGGCCCGCGCGCTGGCCGCGGCCGGAGCGGAGGTGGTGCCGGGCGATCTGTTCGACGCGGCCTCGCTCGCCGCGGCCTTCCGGGGCGCGGAGGCCGCTTTCGCCGTCACCACCCCGTTCCAGGACGGTCTGGACGCCGAGGTGGCCCAGGGGGCGGCCATCGTCCGGGCGGCCGCCGACGTCGCGCTTCCCCACCTGGTGCTGGCCTCGGTCGCCAGTGCGGACCGGGACACCGGTGTCCCGCACTTCGAGACCAAGGCCAGGACCGAGGAGTTGCTCGGCCGCTCGGGACTGCCGGCGACGGTGGTGGCACCGACGTATTTCTACGACAATGCCCTGGGCTCCCGGCAGGAGGTGGCCGCCGGCCTCCTCACCATGCCGATGCCCGGCGACGCTCCCCTCCAGCAGGTGGCGCGGCAGGACCTGGGGCGGGTCGTCGCCGCGGTGGTCGCCGATCCGGGCCGCTGGACCGGGCAGCGGGTCGAGGTGGCGGGCGACGATCCCACACCGGTCCGGATGGCCGAGGAGATCGGGCGGGCCGCAGGTGGCACGGTCGCGTTCCGCCAGTCCTCGCTGGAGGACCTGCGCACCGCCAACCCCGACATGTTCGCCATGTACAGCTTCTTTGTGAACGGCGGCTATCAGGTGGACATGGCAGCGCTGCGGACGCAGTTCCCCGCCGTCCCCTGGACCTCCTACGCCACATGGGCGCAGGCCCAGGACTGGCCGCGGCCCCGCGGCTGACCCCCGTACCGCGGGCGGGCGCGGCTACCAGGTGACGGCGATCCGCCGCGGGCTGCGGGAGGTGGTGCCCAGGTGCCATTCGACCTCTTCGGCGGACTGGGCCAGGCGCAGGCCGGGAAGGCGTGCGGCGAGCCGGTGCAGGGCCAGCTGGAGTTCCAGCTTCGCCAACCAGGCGCCCAGGCAGTAGTGTGCGCCCGCTCCGAACGCCAGGGTGGGCGCCGCCAGGGGGGCGAAGAGGTCGTCCAACGGTCGGGGCGGAAACACCTCGGGATCACGGTTGGCCGCGCCGCAGTCGGCGAGAACCACCGAGCCGGCCGGGATCGTCACGCCGCCGACCTCCGTGGCGGTGGCGACATGACGTGCGGTCCCCCGGTCGTCGCCGAGCGGAATCAGGTGCAACAGGCGGTCCGCCAGTACGCCGGCGGCAGCTTCGTCCGCCCCGAGACGGGGCCAGACCTCAGGGCGCTCGCCGAGCAGGTAGAGCAGCGAATTGCTGAGCATCGTCATCGTGCTGTCATGGCCGCCCACGATCAACCCGCAGGCGAAGTCGACGAGTTGCCCCTCGGGGATGCCGCCTTCCTCGTCGGCCGTCCGGACCAGCGCGCTGGGCAGATCGTCGCCCGGGTTCCGGCGCCGCGCGGCCAGCAGCTCGGCTCCGAAGGCGGCGAACTCGGTCAGCGCGGACGCCATCTCCTCCTCGGGGTGCGAGCCGTCGGAGAAGGCGTACTGGCTCCAGTGACGCAGCCGCTCCCGGGCTTCGGAGTCCAGGCCCATCAGTCTGCTGATCACGGCGACCGGGAGCGGGAGGGTGAAGTCGGCCACCAGGTCCGCCGGGCGTGCGCGGTCCGCGAGTTCGTCCAGACGCTGTTCGACGATCTTGGCGATCCAGGGCCGCCAGCGGGCGACGGCCCGGGGCGTGAACGCGCGCCGCATGGTGCGGCGCAGCCGCAGATGGTCCTCGCCGTCCTGGTTGAAGATCAGGTCGAGGCTGCCGACCAGGCCGGATTCTCCCGACAGGGACGGGGAATCCGGCGTGTGGAGCCCGGCGCGTCCGAACCGGCTGTCGGTCAGGACCATGCGTACATCGGCGTAACGGCTCACGAGCCAGGCCGCGGTCCCGTCGGGTAGGGCGACGGGCCTGGGCGGGCCGGGTGGCTCGAATTCCAGCCGGTGCAGCGGGGGCATGGGCGGCCCGGAGCGGACGTCGGCGTCGGCAGGGCAGGACACGGGGCCTCCAGGCTTGCGCGGGTGCGGCGAACTACTGGGCTACGGTGGGTGGTTGCGGGTGTCGTGCGGGGCCGGTGGTCAGAGTTCGACCAGTACCTTGCCGCGGTTGGCCCCGGGATCCCGGTAGAGGGTCCGGTAGGCGTCCGGGATGTTCTCGAAGCCCTGGTGGAGCGTGTGTCCGCAGCGAACCTCGCCCCGTCGGACCAGGCCGCCGAGCTCGTCGTGGAGCGCGCGCCAGTTCTGTTCGGTGAACCATTCCAGCGAGAAGATGCCCCGGATGTGGGCACGCGGGAACATGATGTAGGGAAGCAGTCGTGGTCCCGTGTGGTCGCGGCCCACCTGGGTGGCCCACTGCCAGCACACGGCCACCTGGGCCCCGATGTTGAGCATGGAGAACACGGCGTCGGTGACGGGACCGCCCAGATTGTCGAAGTACTTGTCGACACCGTCCGGCGCGGCCCACAGCAGCGCGTCCCGCACGGCGTCGCCGTTGTCGCCGTGGCGGTAGACGACGACCGCGTCGAATCCCAGGTCGTCGAGGTAGTCCGCCTTCTCCGGCGACGACGTGGTACCCACCACGCGGGCGCCCGCGAGCTTGGCCAGCTGACCGACCAGTGAGCCGACGGAGCCGGATGCGCCGCTGATCACGACGGTGTCCCCGGGGCGGATCGACATGAACTTGGTCAGGGTGCCCCAGGCTGTCATACCGGGGCCACCCATGACGCCGAGTGCGGTGGGGAGCGGCAGCGCTTCGTCGTACCAGTCGGGATCCAGGCGGCGGAACGCCGGGAAGACCATCGGGAACGTGCCGGTCTGCCAGGGGGTGGCCGCGCCGTTGCTGACGAGGTGGGTGCGCCAGCCGCCGAACCCCTGCACCAGGTCGCCGGGGCGGTGGGCGGCGAGCGGCCCCGCCTCCAGCACCTCCATGATCGAGTCGGCGCCCATGTGCCCACCGAGCGGGGTGTCCAGCGCGATGCCCTGGAGATAGGGGTCCACCGATACGTAGCGCGTCCTCAGCAGCATCTCGTCCGGGGCGAGTTCGGTGTCGATCTCCTCCTCGACCTGCCCGTAGACCCGCTCGACATCGGGGACACCCTCGATGTGCTCGCGTACCACCCATTTGCTGGCCCTCATCGCGCTGCCTCACTCTCGACGGGGGCCTGGCGGCCCTCCGGAACGGGCCTCGGCACCGGCCGGGGCCCTACCTCGATGACCCGGTGGGTCGGTGACGGGCCGCTCTCGTCGATGGACGCGGTGAACGCGCGGCCGTCGTCGCGGCAGATGAACTGCATGACATGCCGGCCTGCCGCCGCCGCGCGGATCAGGCCGCCGGTGGTGGCCCACACGCCGGACTGGTAGAAGTTCCGCAGCCCCGGCAGGCCCGGGCCGTGCCGTTTGATGAGCTTCTCCAGCGTCTCCCCGCTCTCCACGAACGGCTGCCAACCGAGCACGGTCCCGTCGTAGTTGCCCGTGTAGCGGACTTGGGTGAGCGGGCTGGACACGTCTCGGACGGCGATCGCGTCGGAGATGCCGGGGTGCTGCCGTTCCAGGAACGCGACGAGCGTCTCGCGGGCCCGGCGCTTGGCCGCGTAGTACCCGCGCCCGTGGCGTACCGGAAGCGTGTGCAGCTCCTGCCCGCCCCGGCTGCGGGTGGCCTGTTCCGGGCCTTCGTCCAGGGCACGCCAGGGAGCGATGTCGCAGAAGTAGGTGACGTACGCGACGCTCGTCCCGGGCGGGGAGAGTTCGGGGTAGTGCCGGCTGCGGAACTGGACGTTGACGCTGGGATGGCGGATGCCGGTCAGCGAGGCCGCTTCCGTCTCGTCGAGCAGATAGGTGGTGCAGGGGTCGGCGTCGGGGAAGTCGCGGCGCAGGCCCAGGAAGAGCGTGAAGTAGCCGGGGAACACCATGCCCGGTTCCCGGATGGTGCGGGTGTAGAGGCGCCGGTACGCCTCATTGAGGTAGCGGCCCTTCAGCAGCTCCATCATGGTGGTGCGTCCGTCGCAGGCCGAGACGACGATGTCGGCGCGCAGTTCCCGTCCGTCGCTGAGCCGCACCCCTACCGCACGGTCGTCCTCGACGAGCACTTCCTCGACCTTGGCGTTGTAGGTCACTTCGCCGCCGAGCCCGCGGTAGCGCCGCTCGATCGACTCGGCCAGCCCGAGCGAGCCCCCTTCGGGGACACCCGCGGAGAGGTTGGCGTGCGAGGCGAGCTGGAAGTGGAACGGCAGTACGGGGAAGGCCGGATGCTTCTCGTACAAGATGAAGTTGAACGCCTCACGCAGCAGCGGGTCCTTGAATTTCGCCGAGTAGTCGGTCATCAGTACGCCGATGGATTTGCGCACGACGTTGAAGTACGGGACGAAGGAGGCCAGCATGCGCCAGCGTTCCGTCACCGGCATCAGTCCGACCGGCCTGAGGAAGGGGTAGACGGCGAGGGCTTTGCGGAAGGCGCGCAGTTGCTTGCAGAAGTCTCTGATCAGGGCCGCGTCGGGGGGCGAGAGCTCTGTCAGGTGGGCCTGGAGCCGGTCGGGGTCGGAGTAGAAGTACACCGCCCTTCCGCACCGGCCGCGTACGACGTTGAACACGTCGAAGTGCCGGATCTCCTTGCCCTGCAGCGCACCGAGCTCCAGCCAGATCTGGTGCATCTCGTTGCCCGGGCCGCTGCCCAGGAGCCAGCTGACGCAGGGGTCCAGTCTGAAGTCGCCGCGGTCCCAGGCCGTGCAGCAGCCGCCGGGCAGTTCATGCATCTCCAGGACATGGGTCCGGTAGCCGTTCATCCGGGCGTAGCACCCGGTGGACAGACCGCCCAGCCCAGCGCCGATGATGATCATCGACTTTCGTTCGGAATGCGGCATGAACCTGTTCTCCTCGGTACTCATGTGCGGGTGTCACCACGCATGGACCAGTTGTCGAGCTGGGGCAGCCGGCCCAGCTTTCCCGGATGCCAGGGTTCGGTGCCCCGGCTCTCGGACGCCGTGAACCCGCGCCCGAGCTCGTCGCAGAGGTACTGGACGACGAAGCGTCCGGTGGACGCCGCGCGGATCAGGCCGCCCATGCCGACCCACTGACCGGCCATCGAGAATCCGCGCAGGCCCGGCAGGCGCATGCGGTCCTTGCCGACCAGCTTGGCCGCGATGTCGTCGGCCTCGGAGAACGCCTTCCAGGCCAGGATGGAGCCGTCGTGGTTGCCTGTGTAGCGCCGGGTCGTCGCCGGGGAGGCGACATCGACCAGTTCGATGCGCTCGCCCAGACCTGGCAGCCGGCGTTCCAGGAACCCCCGGACGAAGTCGGCCACTTGGCGTTTCTTCTCCCGGTATTCCTTGCGGTCTGCGGCGCGCAGTTCCTTCCAGTACGCGAAGTCGCTGAAGTAGGTGCAGTGGATGACCGATCTTCCGGGCGGGGCGAATCCGTCCGAGTAATCGGAGCGCATCTGCACCACCACGCTGCTCTGCAGGGCGCCGGGCAGTTGCCCGGCGTCCTCGGGGGCGAGCAGATAGGTGGTGCTGTGGGCCCGGTCGGCGCCCAGCTCGCCCCGGATGCCGACGAAGGCGGAGACCACCGCGGGGAACAGGGTGCCGGGGCGGTTCAGCAGTTCGTCGTAGAGCTTGTCGATCCGCGGCCCGGTGTACCGGCCCTGAAGCAGTCCGTGGATCGTGGTGTGGCCGTCGCAGGCCGAGACCACGTGGTCGGCGTAGTACCGCTTGCCGTTGCGCAGTTCGACCCCGACGGCACGCCCGTCCTCGACCAGGATCCGTTCGGCCCGGGCCCGGTAGCTGATCTCGCCGCCGAGCCCGGTGTATCGCTCCTCGATCGAACGGGCCAGGCCGAGCGAACCTCCTTGCGGGAAACCGGCGTTCCGATGGTGGGCTCCCGCCATGTTGAACAGGTACGGGAGGAGCGGGAAGCCCTCCGGATCCTGGAAGAAGATGTTGCGGAAGGCCTTGCGGAGCAACGGGTCCTGGAACCGGTCGGCGAACTCGTGCATCGGCGTGGCCGCCGTGCGCCAGAACAGCCGGAACGCGGGCAGAACGGTGCGCAGCAGGGCCGCTCTCTCCCGTACGGTGCGCAGGGCCGGGGCGGTCAGGAACGGATACAGCTCGATGTCGGTGAACCGGCGCAGATCGCGGCAGAAGGAGCGGATCAGCCGGGCGTCGTCGGGCGAGATGCCCAGCAGGTGCTGTTCCAGCCGGTCCGGGTCGTTGTAGAAGGTCACCGATCGGCCGGTCTCGTCGACGACCCGGTTGAACATGTCGAAGTTGGTGATGGTCTTGCCGTCGAGCGCGCCCAGTTCCCGCCACACCTGGTTGGCGTCGTTGCCGGTGGCCGTGCCGATCAGCCATTCGATGCAGTAGTCGAAGATATAGCCGTCGCGCGACCAGGCCGTGCAGCAGCCGCCGGGCAGCACATGCTTCTCGAAGATGCGCGAGCGCATCCCGTTCATCTGCGCGTAGCACCCGGTGGACATCCCGGCGACGCCCGCGCCGATCACGATGACCCTGGGGCTGCCGTCCTTCTCCCGGCCGGGGACGCTCCAGTCGTCCTCCGCCTCATCGGACATCGGCGCCGCCCTCCTGGAGGATGCCGCGCACCAGCTCGGCGTTGCGGGCCGCGTGCTTGGGGTCGAGCATGTCGGCGTGGATCCCGGAGCCCCGCAGCACGGCATTGTCCGTGGTCGAGCTGCCGTGCCAGGTGCCGGACGCGCCGGCGGCGTAGAGTGCGGTCTTCTCCTGGTCGGTGATCACGCTGACGGTCGCGGCCACCGTTCCCAGGTTCGGGGTGTGCCCGCAGAAGGCCAGGTACTCGGCGGCGTGGTCGAGGGTCTCGCGGGCCACGGCGTCCGATCCGGTGTGTTTGCGCAGGTGTTGGGCCAGTTCCGCCTCGAAGAACTCGATGTGCTCGGGGCCGGGTTCGTACGCCTCGACGATGCGGTGCGAGTCCAGCACGATCACATGGGCGACTTCGCGGCCCCGGCCCTCCAGCTCCTTGGCCACCTCGAAGGCGAGGTTGCCGCCGAGCGAGTAGCCGAGCAGCAGGCATTTGCCTTCGGGCCGCTGGGATTCGACGAGGTCGGCGTAGCGGACCACCTTGTCGGTGCCCGGGACGTAGTTGAAGGCGATCAGCCGGTACTCGGGCAGTGCGGCGGCGAATCCCCGGTAGACCAGTCCGTGACCGCCCGCCGGCGGGAAGCAGAACACGGTGGGTTCCCGTTCGCTGTTGAAGCTGAGGCAGGGCAGGTCGTCGGAGACGGATCCGGTTGCCAGACGCTCCAGGGTCGTGGCCATCCCGTGCAGGGTGGTGACCCGGTACAGCAGGCTGACGGGGATGCCGACGCCGAATTCCTTGCGGAGCCGGTGGATCAGCTCGATCAGCTTGATGGAGCTGCCGCCGGCCTCGAAGAACTCCTGGGTCAGGCCGACCCGTTCCAGTCCGAGGAGTTCCTCCCAGTGCCGGGCCATGCTCAGCTCGAAGGGGGTGCGCGGTGTCTCCTCGGGCTCGTCGTCCGCGTCGGGCCGGGGCGCCGGCAGGGAGGCGGAGTCGACCTTGCCGTTGGCGGTCAGCGGGAGCTGCGGGAGTACGACGAAGTGCGCCGGAACCATGTAGGCGGGCAGCCGGTCCCCGAGGTACCGGCGCAGCGCACGCCGGTCCGGCGCGGCCCCCTGGACCGGTACGCAGTAGGCGACGAGCACGTCCTCGCCCCGGGCGTCGGGGCGTACGGTGACGACCGTCCGGGCCAGCTCCGGCCGCTGCGCGAGGTGTGCCTCGATCTCGCCGATCTCGATGCGGTGGCCCCGGAGCTTGACCTGGTCGTCGACCCGGCCGAGCAGATGGACCCGGCCGTCGGCGTCCCAGCGTGCCGCGTCGCCGCTGCGGTAGAGGCGTACGGGGGCGGCGCCCGGCCCGCGGCCGAGGGTCCGGGTGACGAACCGCTGGTCGGTCAGCGCGGGGTCGCCCGCGTAGCCGAGTGCGACGCCCTCCCCTCCGATCCACAGCTCGCCGGGCACGCCGGGCGGCACCGGTTCACCGTGCCGGTCGAGCACATGGAGCGTGCTGTTGCCCAGGGGCCGTCCGATCGGCACCGTCCGGCCGGGTTCCAGGTCGTCGACGGGCCCTTCGAAGAAGGCGCTGTCGATGGTCGCCTCGGTGACCCCGTAGGAGTTGATCAGCCGGGTGCCCGGTCCGCACAGCTCGTGCAGCCGGCGGTACTCCCCGGCCTTCCAGACGTCGGACCCGACGACCAGCAGACGCATGAAGTCCAGCCGCCTGCCCTGGCGTTCGCAGTGGTCCATGAGGCCGCGTACGACGGCGGGCACGAACTCCGCGCAGTCGACGCGCTCCTTGCGCATCGTGGTGTACAGGCGTTCGGTGTCGAAGAGCAGGTCGCGGCCGACCAGTACCAGGCTGCCGCCCGAGCACAGCGCCCGCACCACGTCGCCGGTGAAGACGTCGAACGACGGGGCGGCCATCTGGAGGTGCACCCGCACGTCGCGGTCCAGCCGGTATTCCTGGAGCCAGGCCGCGTAGGCCGAGGCGAGGTTGCGGTGGCTGACCCGCACGGCCTTGGGGAGGCCGGTCGAGCCGGAGGTGTGGATGATGTAGGCGGTCGAGTCGGGACCGGCCGGGTCCTCGGCGCCGGGCACTCTCGCGTCCCGGCCGTCCGGTCCGGGTGCCGCGTCCGGGTCCGTCTCGTGCAGCTCCCGCAGTGTGAGTGTCGGGACCGGCAGTCCGGCCATCCGTTCCCGGCAGGCGTCGTCCGCGACGACGACGAGCGTGGCGCCGGCGGCTCGCACGGTCTGGGCGGCTCGGTCGGCCGGGTGGTCGGCCGGGACCGGGAGGTAGGCTCCGCCGGCCTTGAGGACGGCGAGGAGCGCGACGACGAGTTCGGGTGACTTGTCCAGGCAGAGCGCCACCACCGACCCGGTGCCGGACCCGAGCCCGCGGAGCCGCCGGGCCAGCTCACCGGACCTGCGGTCCAGTTCCGCGTACGTCAGCCGGTGCGCCGGTCCCTGGAGCGCCGGGACCGTGATGGCCACGGCGTCCGGGCAGCGGGCCGCGGTCTCGCTGATCAGCTGATGCACCGGGCGGAAGCCGTCCGGCTCGCTCTCCCCGGCCGCCGGGGGCAGCGCGGCACGCGCGGCGCCGCTCCACTCGCCGACCAGCCGCTCGCGCTCCTGGGCGCCCAGCATCTCCAGCCGGGAGGTGGGCCGGTCCGCCGGGGCGCGGGTCATGCTGTCGACCAGTGCGGTGTAGTGCGACGCCATCCGCCGCATGGTCTCCGGCAGGAAGAGGTCGGTGTTGTACTTCAGGACGCAGTGGAAGCGGTGCTCCGCCTCGTCCTCGTAGACCGACAGTGTCACATCGAACTGACCTTCCTCTTCGGGGAGTTCGATGTACTGGAGCCGGTAGCCGTACTTCTCGGTGGCGACCTTGTGGGTGAGCAGGATGAACATGGCCTGGAACACCGCGGAGCGGCTGGGGTCGTGCTGGAGGCCCAGTTCGTCGACCAGCAGGACGAACGGGTACTCCTGGTTGTCCAGGCCACCCAGCACGGTGGTGCGGACCTCTTGCAGCAGCCGGGCCACCGTGGGATCGCCGGACAGATCCGCGTGCAGCGGGAGCGGGTTGACGAAGTAGCCGTAGACGGAGGCGAAATCCTGCTCGGTCCGGCCGGTCACCGGGCTGCCCACGATGACCTGGTCCTGGCCGGAGTAGCGCTGCAGCAGCACGTAGTAGGCGCTCAGCAGCACCATGAACGGGGTCACGTCGTGCTCGCGGGCCAGGGTGTGCACCCGGGCGCTCAGCTCGGTGTCCAGGACGAAGAACTCGGAGGCCCCGTTGTGTGTCTGGACGGCGGGGCGGGGCTTGTCGACGGGCAGTTCCAGCGTCGGCACCTCGGCCGGCAGGTGGGAGCGCCAGTAGTCGAGCATGCGCGGCGCCGAGGGTCCGGCCAGGAAGCGGTTCTGCGCGTTGAGGAAGTCCAGGTAGCGGGCGGTGACGGGCGGAAGCGAGGGAGCCTGGCCCTGGCGCAGCCCCTCGTACACCGCCAGGAGCTCCTCGATGAAGGTGAACGTCGAGATCGCGTCGGAGACGATGTGGTGCACCGCCTTCATGATCACCCAGCGGTCGGGGGCGCGCTTGAAGAGGCGGAAGCGGAAGAGCGGGTCGCTCTCCAGGTCGTACGGCCTGCGGTACTCGGCCACGATCGTGCGGTGGATGTCCTCCCACTCCTGGTCCTGCACGTCGAACAGGGCGACGTCCGCGCTCGCCTCCGGCGACACCTGTTGCAGCGGGACGCCGTCGACCGTGCGGAAGTTGGTGCGCAGCGCGGGGTGTCGGGCCACCATGCGGCGCACGGCCTCGAACATGAGGTCGGGGTCGAGCGCGACCCGGACCTCGACGGCGCCGCCGATGTTGTACGCGTAGCCCTCGGGGTTGAGCTGCCGGAGGAACCACAGGGCCTTCTGGTTCTGCGTCAGCGGGTGGCTGAGCTCGTCCTCGTACACCTCCACCTCGGCCGTGGCGGCGTTTCCGGCCTCGTGGGCGACCAGCTCGGCGAGGGCGTCGTGGAGCTGAGTGATCAGCTCGGCGACCGGGGTGCCGCTCAGCAGTGCCACCACTGGCGGGGCGACGCCGAGCTCGGAGCTGATCCGGGCCCGCAGTTCCATCGCCAGGAGCGAGTCGAGTCCCAGCGCGTTGAGCCCGGCCTGCGGGTCGATCCGGTCGGGTCCGGTCCGCAGTACCGAGGCGGTCAGCTCGATGAACCGCCCGGTCACCAGGGCCAGGCGCTGTGCCGTGTCGGCGTCGCGGAAGGCATCGAGGATGCCCTCGCCCGGCCCGGTGGCCGCCTTGGCGGGGGCGGCCGCCGCCAGTTCGGCGACCAGCCGGGGCGGCGCGGCGTACCAGGCCTGGAACACCGGCCAGTCGACGACGGTGGCGACGAGCAGCTGGGCCCGGTCCTGGCCGATGACGCGTTCCAGTACGGCCATGCCGGCGTCCGGCGCGAGCGAGCTCATCCCGCGGTTGTGGAGGTAGTGGTCGACGAGCCCCAGTTCCTCGATCATGCCGGTGGCCCAGGGGCCCCAGTCCACGCTCAGTCCCGGCAGTCCCAGTGCCCGGCGGTGCTGGGCCAGTGCGTCCAGGAACGCGTTGCCCGCGGCGTAGTTGGTCTGGCCGGAGGTGGTGAGCAGTGAGGCGATCGAGGCGAATAGGACGAAATGGTCCAGCGGTTCGTCCCGGAGGTGGCGGTGCAGCAGGTGGGCGCCGATGGCCTTGGGGTCGTGGGCCTCGGCGAACGTCCGGTGGTCCATGTCTTCGACGAGGGTGTCGCGGACCTGACCCGCGAGGTGGAACACGCCGCGGATCGGCAGCGGACCGGTGCGCCGGTGGGCGTCCAGCCAGGTGGTGAACGCGGTTTCGTCGGTGATGTCGAGGGGTGCCAGGACGACTCGTGCCCCGAGCGCCTCCAGTTCCCTGACGAAGGCGGTGGCACGGCCGGCGGCGGTGCCGGGGTCCAGCTCCCGCCAGGTGGAGCGCTCCGGCAGCGTGGTGCGTCCGATCAGGATCAGGCTGCGCGCCCCGCGCCGGACGAGGGTCCGGCAGAGCAGTCGGCCGAGCGCTCCGAAGGCGCCGGTGACCAGGTAGTTCGCGTCGGTGCGCAGTTGCAGCGGGAGGGGGTGCGTCAGCTGTTCGGCCCGCCGGATGCGGCTGGTGCGGCGGTCCGCGCCGCGGAACGCGATCTCCTCCTCGTCGTCGGTCAGGAACTCACGCAGCAGCGCGTGGGCCTCGGCCCGGCAGCCCTCGTCGCCGGGCTCGCGGGGGTCCAGGTCGATCAGCTTGCCGGGGTGGGAGGTGAGCTCCTGGTGCCTGAGCACCCGGCCCACTCCCCACGCGGGCGCTCCCAGCGGCTCGACGGTCTCGCCGGGCTCGACGTGCTGGGCGCCACGGGTCACGATGTGCAGCCGGCCGGCCGTCCCGCGACGGAGCAGTGTCCGGGCGAGCGCGATCAGTGAGTAGGCCCCGGTGCCGCTGTGCCGGGCGACGTCCTGCGGCGAGGTCCCGGCGAGCCGAGGCAGATCGAGGTTCCACAGATGCACGATGGAGCCGATGGGCCCCGCGCCGCCTTCGCCGCTGCCGTGTCGGCCGTCCATGTCCTCGCTCAGGTCGGCGAAGAGCCGTTCCAGGTCGGAGGCGGACCCCGGGTTCACGGTGAACTCGCTGTCTTCGCCCCCTCTTCTGTATGTGTCGCCGGGACGCACCAGGTGGCAGCGCTCGCCCCGGGCGGTGAGCAGGGCGCTCAGGGCGTCGCCGACGCCCCGGCTGTCGGCGAGGACCAGCCAGTCGCCGCCGGGCGCGGCGGGACGGCCTTCGGCGCCGGTCGCCGTTCCGTGGCCGGCCTCGTCCGTGGTGGGTTCGACGGGGCTGTCGATCCAGATCGGCTCGGCGAGCCAGGAGTCGATCGTGCCGAGCCCGACCGTGGTGGACGCCTTCTCCACGTCGGCGGCCCGGAAGCCGTTGATGCCGCCGAGGGGTTCGCCGCTGTCCGCGTACACGGCCATGTCCCCGACGAGTTCGTCCGCGCCGTCGCGGGTCACGGTGGCGTGCACCCAGATCGGCCGGTCTCCCACCGGGGCGAGCCGCAGTTCCTCGATCGACAGGGGCAGGCGGATCCCGGTGGTGTGCGGCTCCGGTCCGCCCGTGGCTGCGCCTTCGGCGTCGAGCAGTTGTGTGGTCAGCAGCGACTGGAAGCAGGCGTCGAGCAGTACGGGATGGATGTGGTGTCCGGCCGCGTCGTCACCGATCACCGTGGGCGGGGTGAGCCGGGCGAGCACCTCCCCGGGGCCGATCCACACCTCGTCGATGGCACGGAACGCGGGCCCGTAGTGGTATCCCAGGGCGGCGAGCTCCGCGTAGCAGTCCTCCCCGTCCAGCCGGCGCCGGGCGCGGGATTTGAGGGACTCGGTGTCGGCTGGGGGTCCGGCCGGTCGTGGCTGGCCCGAGCGTACGACTCCGCGGGCGTGCACGGCCCGGGCGCCCTCGTCCTGCCCCTTGGACGCGATCGTGAACGCCGCGTTCTGTGAGGAGAGGGTCAGCCGGACGGCCCGGTCCTCGCCGTCGGGCAGGAACAGCGCCTTGCGGAACTCGATGTCCGTCAGCACGACGTGGGTGCCGCCGGTGAGGGAGCGGACGGCCTGCGTGGCCATCTCCAGGTATCCCGCTGCCGGGAAGACGACGGTGGACTGGATGCGGTGGTCGTCGAGGTAGGGCAGCCGCTCGGTGTCGAGGGCGGCGTCCCAGGTCGGTTCGGTGTCCGCGGTGCGCCGGCCCAGCAGTGGGTGGTCGGCGCGGCCGAGGCGGACCTGGGCCACGGGCGCGGGCTCCGTCCAGTAGCGGTCGCGCCGCCACGGGTAGCGGGGCAGGACCACAGGTGTGCCCGCCGGGTGCAGGGTGTCCCAGTCGATGGCGACGCCGAGGTTGTGCAGCTCCGCCAGCGAGGTGGCGAAGCGTTCCGCTTCGTTCTCCTGGCGGCGGATCGACGGCAGGGTCCGCACGGCCGCGCCCCGCTCGCCGAGGCACTCGCGGATGGAGTGGCCGAGCACCGGGTGCGGACCGACCTCCAGGAACAGTCCGTATCCGTCGGCGGCGAGCCGGTCCACGGCCGAGCGGAAGCGGACCCGGTGGCGGACGTTCTTCCACCAGTAGCTCGCGTCCAGCTCGCTGCCGTGCGCCGTGCCTTCCTGCCCGGTCAGGTAGAGCGGAACCGTCGCCGCCCTGGGGGTGAGGTCGTCCAGCGAGGCCAGGAGTTCGTCCTTGATCGCCTCCATGCCCGCGCTGTGGTAGGGAACCTGCACCGCGAGGAACTTGGCGAAGATCTTCTCGGCGTGCAGCTGGTCCGCCAGCTCGGCCAGCGCCTCGCGGTCGCCGGCCAGGGTGACCGCCGACGGGCTGTTGACGGCGGCCACGGAGACCCGGTCGCCGAACGCGGCCGCCCGGGCCTGCGCCTCGTCCTCGGGCAGGCTCACGGCGAGCATGGTGCCGGTGCCGGTCAGCTTCTGCTGGAGGCGGCTGCGGTGCATGACCACCTTCACCGCGTCCTCCAGGGAGTACACCCCCGCCTCGTAGAAGGCGGCGACCTCTCCGGTGCTGTGACCGACGATCGCGTCGGGCCGCACGCCGTAGTGGCGCCACATGGCCGCGAGTCCCACCTGGACGGCGAAGTTGGCCGGCTGGGCGAGCCAGGTCTCCCCCATGCGCGATCCGGCTTCGTCGGCCTTCATCTCCTCGATCAGGGACCAGCCCGCGACGGCTCGGACGGCCCGGTCGCAGCTGGTGACCGCGTCCCGGAACACCTCGTCGGTGTCGAGCAGTTGACGGCCCATGCCCCACCACTGCGGGCCCATGCCGGTGAAGACCCAGACCAGGCCGCGCTGTTCGGCTTCGAGCTGCTTGCCGTGGACGACTCCGGAGTGTGGTTCGCCGCGCACGAAGGCGTCGAGTGCCTCGTCCAGTCCGGCCCGTGAGGAGTACACGACGGAGAGCCGCGACTCCAGGTGCTGGCGACGGTGGGCCAGTGTGTAGCCGAGGTCGGGAAGTGACACCTCGGGCCCGTTCGTCCCTGCCAGCTCGCCGCGGATGCCGGCCGCCACCTCCGGCAGGGCTTCCGGGGTGCGGGCGGTCAACGGGAGGACATTCCAGGCCCGTTCGCCGGGCGGGACCGGCGGGGCGCTCCGGTCCGGTGCCTGCTCCAGCACGACATGCGCGTTGGTGCCACCGAACCCGAACGAGTTCACCCCCGCCCGTGCGGGCCCCTCGTGTGCGGGCCATCGGGTCGGCTCGGTCGGGATGCGGTACGGGGAGGCCACCTGGTCGATGGCGCTGTTCAGCTGCTCCAGATTGATGTGGGGCGGGATGAGGCGGTGCTTGAGGCAGAGCACGGTCTTGATCAGGCCGGCGATGCCGGCCGCCGCTTCGGTGTGCCCGATGTTCGTCTTGACGGAGCCCACGTAGCAGGGGGCGTCCGGTCGGCGTCCCTCGGCCAGGGCCCGGCTCAGGGCGTTGGCCTCGATGGGGTCGCCCACCGGCGTGGAGGTGCCGTGCGCCTCCACGTACTGGAGGTCGCCGGGGGTGATGCCCGCCTCGCCGCAGACACGTCGGATGAGGGAGACCTGGGCGTCCGCGTTGGGCACGGTGATGCCGTTGGTCCGGCCGTCCTGGTTGACCCCCGCGCCGAGAATCACCGCGTGGATGGGGTCGCCGTCGCGCAGCGCGTCGTCCAGCCGCTTGAGCGCGACCAGGCCGACGCCCTCGGCCCGTACGTAACCGTTGGCCGTGGCGTCGAACGCACGTGAACGGCCGTCGGGCGACAGGAATCCGCCCTTGGTCTCGGCGATCGTGTACTGCGGCGCCATGTGCAGCAGCACGCCGCCGGCCAGCGCGAGGTCGGTCTCCCGGTTGCTGAGGCTCTGGCAGGCCAGGTGCACCGCCACGAGGGAGGAACTGCACGCGGTGTCGAGCGACAGGCTCGGTCCGCGGAAGTCGAAGCAGTACGAGAGACGGTTGGAGACCATCGTCATCATCGTGCCGGTGGCGGTGTGGGCGGCGAGCGTGGAGAAGCTCAGATCGGAGAACTGCAGGATCTTGTAGTCCAGCGTGAACGCGCCGACGAACACGGCGGTATTGCTGCCGGCGAGTTCCGCGGGCCGTTGTCCGCCGTCCTCCAGTGCCTCCCATGCGACTTCGAGCAGCTTTCGCTGCTGAGGGTCCATCCGGTCGGCCTCGCGCGGGCTGATGCCGAAGAAGGCGGGGTCGAATTCGTCGAAGCCGTCGATATAGCCACCACGGCCGCCGATCAGACGTCCCGGTTTCTCCTTGTGTCTGCTGCCGAGACTGCCGACGTCATAGCGATCGGCGGGTGTCGGTGTGATGCAGTCCTTGCCCTCCATGAGATTCTGCCAGTAAGCGCGGTGGTCCGACGCGCCGCCGGGCAGTCGGCAACCCATGCCGATGATCGCTACTTTGTCGCTCACAGAGGCACTGTTCACGTCGGGCAAGGCTGTAACTCCTCAAGTCAAGACGCCGCGGACCGGCATGGAAGGGCAGTTCAGGCAGAACCGGTCCCGGGCCCCTTCGCACGGCGCAAGGGGTGGAGAAGGCTGGCGACGATCTCCCCGGTACGGGGGAAGGACGCGGGATCGCCGAGCCCGACCGCGACCGGTTCGCGGCCGGGGCGCCAGGTGTAGCTGTCGAAGGCGTGGTCCCAGATCGACAGGTCCGATCCGTAGTGGCCCGCCTCGGACAGATCGGTGCTGTGGTGCAGCCGATGCTGCTCGGGGCTGGCGAGCACATGATTGAGCCGGCCGATGCGCACGTCGATGTTGGCGTGGACGAAATAGCCCTGGGCGGCCACAAAAAGTCCCACGACGAACACCGAATCGCGGGAGAAACCGACCAGCGACAGAGCCAGCTGAACGATTCCCTGCGCGAGAACGATATCGAGAACGTGGTTGACGCCGTTATTGGCGACGTTGACCTTTTCCGGCACATGGTGCACACCGTGCAGCCGCCACAATATCGCATTGGTGTGACCGAGCCTGTGCACAAGATAACTGGCCAGCGATCCGGTCAGCAGGGCGGTCGGTATTTCAGCCCAGAGATTCAGTTCCGATTCACGCGTCGCCAGCTCGGACACGAGGGCCGTGACAAGGTACTGCGCGAACGCACTGGCCACCATCGTCAGCAGGAAGTAGATACCGTACCAACGCCATTCACCGGCGTTCGGATGCCAGGACCGACGGTACGGAATCATTCGTTCGAGCACGGTGAGATAGGAAATGACACCGAGCAGGAAGAGCGGGCTCACATGCTCCGGGTCCCAGTCGAGACAGAGTGCCGCGGCACTCACCGAGACCGTGCCCACCAGCAGGAACGGGTAGGCCGCCACACGCAGAACCGCGCGCGGGACGGACGCCGGGCCGCTTCTCCCTCCGGCCCGGCCGGAATCCACCTCCGGATCATCGCCGGGCGGCGGTTCGCAGTTTTCCACTCACAGCACCTTTACGAACGGAACCAGCGCAGCACAGTGCACGGACCGGAACAGATTTGACAATTGCTACGCGCGGGCGCACGGGACCGGCGCACCGGTCGTCACCTGCCACACGCGGGAAAATATGTACTGGAGTGTGAGGGGGCCCTTCGTGGACCCCGCGGACCCAGGAACCGTCTCCGGGCCGGCCCGCTCTACTAATTTTTCCCCACCCGGCGACCTCAACCGTCGAATTCAAGCCGCATGCGGTTCCCCGGAGACACCCTTGGCAGGAATTGCCGGCGAGGCCCGAACCGCTCGGTTCACCGTGAATATGAATTATTAATAATATTGATTCGAGGAGTTTTCGTGCGTCTCTCTTCGCCCTCGCGCCGCCGTTCGTCCCGGCGCCGATCGACGACCGCCGCACTCGCGGCGGCGCTGCTCACCGGAGTGGGCGCCGCGGCCCCGCCTTCCATGGCCGTGGCGCTTCCCCGCGAGACGGCCCAGGGGTACGCGCTGCGCTCCGTCGCCGAGCTCTCCGCCCGGCGCCTCGCCACCGGCGACCTGGTCGCCGCAGCCAAGTGGGGTACCGGCAGCCCGGTCGACGACCCCGCCAGGGAGCGGCAGGTACTGGATTCCGCGGCCGATCGGGCCGAGGGGCTCGGTGCGGACCCACGGCTGACCAGGCTGGTCTTCCGCGACCAGATCGAGGCGAACAAGGCGGTGCAGCGCGGGCTGCACCGGCGGTGGCGGGACCACCCGTACGAGGCACCGGCCGGGCGCCCCCGCCTCGATGACGTGCGCAAGGAGGTCGACCGGCTCAACGAGGCGCTCGTCCGGGCGGTCGCCGACTCGGCACCGTACCGGCGGGCCGCTCCGCCGTGCCGGGTCGCGCCGGCCGTCTCGGCGGGACGGGTGAGCCGCGAGCGGAGTCTCGACGCGTTGCACGCGACCGCACTGGCCGGCTCCTTGAAGTCCGTCTGCGGGAGTCGCCGGCAGCACGCCGGATAATAATCGGCTTGAAGTACACGGCGCATGAACGTTGAACGCGCCCCCACTTCCAGTACCGCCGGCGTCCACGGCCGATTCGCGCAGCGGGTGCGTGGCCGGGCGATCAAGCCACCAGCGGCCGGTCCTGCGGTGCGATCGGCGCCGGGAGCTCCGTGGAGCCGCTCAGGTAGCGGTCCGTCGCTGCGGCGGCGGACCGTCCTTCCGCGATGGCCCACACCACGAGGGACTGACCGCGCCCCGCGTCACCGGCGATGAAGATCCCGTCCGTCCGGTGTCGGGCCGCCCTCCCCGACGGGTCCGTCGTCTCGGCTCCGAAGCCGGCGTTCCGGGCGAAGTTCCCCCGGCCGTCCAGGGTGAGGCCGAGCTGCCGCATCAGCCCCGTGCCGTGTTCGGGCCCGTAGAAGCCGAGCGCCAGCAGCACCAGATCCACCGGGATTCCTCGTTCGGTGCCCGGGAGCGGCCTTCTGGCCGCCGGCTCCACCTGCGCGAGACGCAACTCGTGCACCCGCCCGGTCCGGTCGCCCTCGAAGCGAAGGGTGGCCGAGGCGAAGACCCGCGGGTCCGTGCCCTTCCGGCCCCTGGCCTCCTCATGGGCATGGGATATCCGGTAGATCCTCGGGTGGACGGGCCAGGGTTCGCTGTCGGGCCGCTCGTCGCCCGGCTCGGGATTGATGTCCAGCTGCACCACCGAGGCGGCCCCCTGACGCAGCGCGGTGCCCATGCAGTCCGAGCCGGTGTCCCCTCCCCCGATGATCACCACGCGCTTGCCCTGGGCGGTGACGGCCGGGGCTTCGCAGTCGCCCTGGGTGACCCGGTTGGCCAGGGTCAGATAGTCCATGGCCTGGTGGATGCCGTGCAGCTCACGGCCCGGCACGGGCAGCTCCCGTCTGCCGCGCGCGCCCACAGCGATGACGACCGCGTCGTGCCGCTCCATGAGTTCGGCGGCGTCGAGGTCACTGCCGATCTCCACTCCCGTGCGGAATCCGGTGCCCTCCGCCCGCATCTGCTCGATGCGGCGGTCCAGGTGGCGTTTCTCCATCTTGAACTCGGGGATGCCGTAGCGCAGCAGTCCGCCGATGCGGTCGTCGCGTTCGTAGACGGCGACGGTGTGGCCGATCCTGGTGAGCTGTTGTGCCGCAGCCAGACCCGCCGGACCGGAGCCGACGACTGCGACGGTCTTCCCGCTGAGCCGCTCGGGGGGCCGCGGTGCCGCGTACCCGCGTTCCCAGATCTGGTCGGCGATGGCCTGCTCGACGTTCTTTATGGTCACCGGGTCGGCGTTGATGGCCAGCACACAGGCGTCCTCGCACGGCGCCGGGCACAGGCGCCCGGTGAACTCCGGGAAGTTGTTCGTCGCGTGCAGCCGCTCGGCAGCGGCCCGCCAGTCTTCTCGTCCGGCGTACGTGTTCCACTCGGGGATGAGGTTTCCCAGTGGGCAGCCGCTGTGGCAGAACGGGATGCCGCAGTCCATGCAGCGCCCGGCCTGCTCCGACACCAGGGGGAGCCGCGCCTGTCCCGCGTAGACCTCGTTCCAGTCGCTCAGCCGTTCCTGGACGGGGCGCGCCGGAACGGGCCGGCGGGGGAATCTGAGGAAGCCGTGTGGATCGTTCATGGGCCGCCTCCATCGCTCACTCGCGGTGCACAGGCGTTTTTGTCAGCCTACGCCCGCTTTGCCCCTTATCCCAGAGCGACGACCGGACCCGCCCGGCCCGGCCGGGGCCGTCGCCGGCCGGTCACCCGGCGGCTCGCCAATGGTATGGACATGACCAATCGCCCTGACTAGTCTCGAAGTTGGTCTAGACCTAGTGGGGTGGAGCGCGCCCTCCCCACTCGTCACGCAGCGCCCCCACACCTCCCTCAGGAGCGAAGCATGCGCAGAAGGATCACCTCGTTCGTCCTCGGCCTCGGGATCGCCGGGGCCTCCCTCCTCGTCACCACCGGCAGTGCCCAGAGCCATGGCTACACCGACGCTCCCGTCAGCCGTCAGCAGCTCTGCGGCAACGGCACCGTGCGCAACTGCGGCCAGATCCAGTGGGAGCCGCCGAGCGTCGAGGGTCCGAAGGGCTTCCCCGCCCGCGGCCCGGTCGACGGCACCATCTGCGCCGGTGGCATCGGCCGGTTCTCCGAGCTCGACGACCCGCGCGGCGGTTCCTGGCCCGCCACGAAGGTCACCGGCGGCCAGAGCTACACCTTCCGCTGGCGCATCGAGGCCCGGCACGCCACGACCGACTTCCGCTACTACATCACCAAGGACGGCTACGACCCCACCAAGCCCCTCACCAGGGCCGACCTGGATCCGCAGCCGTTCCTGACGGTGCCCTTCGGCGGCCGTCTGCCGGGTTCGACCGTGACCCACGCCGGAGTCCTGCCGCAGAAGTCGGGCAAGCACCTGATCCTCGGCGTCTGGACGATCGCCGACACCGGCAACGCGTTCTACGCCTGCTCGGACGTCACCTTCTGACACAGGGCCGCCGCCACGAGCCGGCGGGGGTCCGGTCCGCACGGCGGGTGCCGGGCGACGCAGTACGCCCGGCACCCGCCCGCCGAACCGTTCTCCGGTGCGCAGCCGCTACGGCGTCGCCGCTCCGACACCGGTGACGGGCCCCTCGATGAACACCGGGGACGGACCGGCCTCCAGAGTGAGTCGGCCGTCCGTCGGCTGCCTCACGGAGCGTCGGCCCCAGGAGTCGACAAGGGTGACCGGGCCGGTCGCCGAGACCATGAGGTCGCGGGCGGTGGTCGCCCACACCACGCGGGTCGTGCCGCCGCCGGTGAAACGTACCGAGTGGGCCGGTGCGGCCACCGCGTCGTCACCGGCGTACGTCTTGCCGCCGAGCATCCGGGCCACCACCGCCTGGGCGACCGCGGCCGGCTTCGGGGCGTTGGCGGTGACCGAGACCGGATTCTCGGTGGTGGGGGTCACGGGCTGCCGGAGCATCCCGAAGTTGTGTTCCGTCGAGGTGGGGTCGCTGCCGTCGTTGACCAGGTCGTACCAGTAGACCCGGGTCACACCGTTGGCCAGGCCGGTGGCGTACAGCCGGATCAGGTTGTCGGCCTGCTGGCGCTCGGTGGTGCCGTGGCCGGTGTCGGTGGGCCAGCCCATCTCACTGAGGATGATGGGCTTGTCCTGGCCGCCGTTGGCGGCGCGGATCCGCTGCCGCAGTCCGGCGATGGTGTCGCCGGTGCTGCCCAGCCACTCCGGTCCGCCCGGGAAGCGGTAGGGGTGGACGCTGTAGGCCTCCATCGCCTCCAGCCCGCCGCGGTCCATCAGGTCCGGGGCGAAGCACTTGCCGCCGCCCGCGGGGGTGCAGTTGCCGATGCCGATGGTGGCCGGGCCGACGACCGTGGCGCCCGGGTCCGCGGCCTTCACGGCCTGGTGGACCCCTTTGAGCACCTCCAGGTAGCAGGCGGCGGTGCGTCCGCAGGTGCTGTTGTTGAAGGTGCCCGCGTTGTACTCGTTCAGCACCTCGACGTTGCTCAGGTCGTAGTGCTTGAGCACCGCGGCCGCGAATTTCCCGAAGGCGGCGATGCCCTCGGGGCTGCTCGGCGTCCGGCCGTTGTCGTAGAGGGAGTTGGCGCCGTTGGCGATGATCATCGGAGTGATGCCCAGCTCACGGGCGTGGGCCATCGTGCTGGAGAAGGCGGCCGGGAAGGTGTAGCTGCCCTTCGTGGTCTCGAACCGGTTCCACCAGGCGTCCTCGCGGATGTGCGCGATGCCCGTCTTCCGTGCCTCGTCGAGCACGTTCAGACCCCAGCCCGCCCGTCCGATGTGCACGGCGGCGCCGAACGGTGAGGACGGGCCGACCGCGCTGTCCGGCACGGGTTCGATGACGGCGAACGAGGTGCGCAGGTCGGTCGGGTCGGGGGCGGCACCCGCGTGCAGGGCGAGTTCGAAGTAGCCGGGGGCGAGGTCGGCGACGGGGATGGTGGCCTTCCCGCCGGAGAGCCAGCTGGTGCCGCCGCGCACCCGTACGCCCTGATCGTCGGTGATCGTCCAGGAGACCGAGGCCGCGGACGATCCGAACTCCACTGCTCCGGAGCCCCGTTGGAAGATCAGGCTCGCAGAGGTGACGGACAGGGTGTGTGCCGCGGCCGGGGCGGACGGAGGGATCGCCACGATCAGGGCCAGCGCCAGGGCCGGCGCGAGAGCGAGGGCCGGCATGCGGGCGAAGGGTGAGCGACGTCGGAGGCCCGGTGTGACGCGACGCCGGCGCCGGGAGCCGGCCGGCTCGCCGGGGAGGGTCTGACTCATGGTGGTTCGCCTCTCGCTGCTGGGGAACGGTGTGATGTGCATGGGGAAACGTGGGGCCGGTGGGCGCCCGGTCTCGCGGCGACCACCGGCCCGGCGGCGGATCAGCGGGCACGAGGGCCGGCGGTCAGCGGGTCAGCCGAACCTGCTGATAGCGCGTCAGCTTCCAGTTGTTGAGCCCGTCGCCCCAGGTCTGCCACCCGTCGAGACCGAGCGAGCGGTAGTTGTCCCGCTGCACACCGTCGTTCTTGTTGACCGTCAGGGTCAGCGAGAACGCGGGGTCGTCGGGCGACAGCGGGGCGATCCGCTTCCACGGCACGGCCACCAGGTAGGTCGTGGTGCCGGCCTCCTCGTCGCGGGACACCCGGACATCGGCGCCCGCCACCGGCCCGACCGGGTAGTCCTTCGGCAGGGACTCGACGAAGACCCCCGGCCCCTCGGTCACGGTGTCACCGGCGTAGAGCATGTACCAGTCGGCGCCCCAACGCCCCAGCCCCTCCCCCGGTCCGCCCGGCTGCACCCCGATGCCGATGCTGTCACCGGCGGGCAGCCAGGCCACCTTCTGTGCCGTCCGGTGGTCCTTCTCCCGGACGACCGCGGACACATAGAGGTTCTTGTCGTCCCAGGTCGCCCACATGTCGCCGTCGGCCAGGCCCGGTTCGATGCCGCTGTACGAGCCGACCTCGGAGAGGTCCACCTTCGGGACGTTGCCCAGGCCGGTGAGCCTGCCGTCCACCAGGTGCGGGATGGCCCTGGCGATCGGGCTGAAGCCGAAGGAGTCGCTGTCCCGTACGGTGCGCCCGTCCGCGAGTCTGGCGGTCACCCCGACGGGCTTGACGGCGTAGGCGGCCGCCCCGTCGACGGTGGTGCGGAAGGTGCGGGTGCCGAGCGGCGGAACCGTGCCGCCCTCGCCGATGCCCCGGCCCGCGATCGTCCCGGTGAGGTCTCCGAAGGACCAGTCGATGCCGGTCACCCTGGCCGGTGCGTCCGGCGAGTGGTTGGTGACGGACACCGCGAGCCGGTCGGTGCGGGTGGTGCCCTTCACCGACATCTCCGGGGACACATCGACCGTCACCGGTTCCGCCGTCACCCGGGTGCCGGTGGCGACCGCACCGGCCCGCTTCCCGTCGAGGGTGACCGCCGCGGCCAGGCCGCGGTTGCCCGGGGTGCCGCCGGCCGGGACTCTCAGCACGGCGCTCGCCCGCCGGCCGGGGGCCGCGGAGACGGTGACCCGCTCGCCCTCGACCTCGAACACCGCGGTGCGCCGGTGTGCGGACGCCCCGTGGCCGGTGGCCCGGTTGTCGACTGTGGCGGTCACCGGGATCTCCGCGCCGGCCGCGATGTCCCGGGGTGCGGACAGCGACAGCAGCGGTGATTCCTCGACCTCGTCCACCGCGGCCCGCAGATAGACCGGGGCTCCGGTGGCCGTGAGGTGCACCCAGCCGTCCACCGGCTCCAGGACCCGCTCCCCGCCGAGCATGTCCACCACGGTGACGGGCTTCCCGGCCCGCACCCGGACCGGCTTGCCGGTGCGGTCGCTGCTCCACAGGGCCGTGGTCACGGCGCCGCCGCCGGGCGAGCCGGCCGCGGACCTGAAGGTGTAGGCGTGCAGGCCGGGATCACCGGTGTGGAGCCGGCCGGTGAACCGCGCCTCGGTGAGTTCACGGGCCGTGGTGGAGTAGGCGAGGTAGGCCGGCTTGGGGTTGAGGCCGTTGGCCTCCGGGCCCGTCCTGCGCAGCAGCCCGAAGTTGTGTTCCCCGTTGCTCGGGCCGTTGCCGTCGTTGATCAGGTCGTACCAGTAGTAGCGGGCGACACCCGCCGCCTTGGCCGCGAGCAGGGCGCGCGCGGTGGCCTGCGCCTGGGTCTGCTCGTCGACGCCGATGCCGTCGCGGTCGGCGGAGGTCCAGCCCTGCTCGGTGATCCAGATGGGCAGTTCCCTGCCGCCGTTGTACTGACGCATCAGTTTCTTGAGGCCCGCGATGTCGAGCTCGACGCCCTCGGGGTCGCCCGGGGCGCGGTAGGGGTGGATGGAGATCGCGTCCATGTGCTTGAGTCCGCCGAGCTTGAACAGCTCCTCGAACCAGTCCAGTGGCACCTTGAACGACGAGGCGCCGACCAGCGTGATCTTCGGGTCGGCGGCCTTGACCCCGGAGTACGCGGCAGCCAGCATCTTGGCGTAGCACTTCGCGCTCTGCGAGCACACCCCGTTGGAGAAGCCGCCGTAGTACTCGTTCCAGACCTCCAGCGATTCGATCCGGCCACCGGCCATTTCCGCGACCTGTCCGGCGTACTTCCCGAACGCCCGGTACGCCTCGTCGGTGCTCGGGATGTTGCCGTAGTCGGAGTTGCCGAAGCCCAGCGTCATCAGACCGTTCTGGCCGCGCTCACCGAAGTCCGCGGTGACGCGTTCGCTGGCCTCGGGCCACTGGTACTCGCCCTTGGGGTGCTCGATGCTGCCCCAGTAGACGGAGTCGACACGCAGTGCGTCGGCCCCTGCGCGGGCGGCGAGCTTCGTGCTGTCGTCCCAGGCGTCGCCGGGGGCGGAGCGGTGGTGGTGGTTGACGCCGAAGAAGGAGTCGGTGGTGCGCTTGGGGTCGGGCCCGGGGTGCTGCACCGCGAAGCCGGCGGTGCGGTCGACCGGGGATCCGTCCGCGGCGGTCCCGCGAAGTGTCAGCGTGTAGTAGCCCAGCGGTAGTTCACCTGCGTCCACGGCGCCTTCGCGGGTGACCGGGTCGATGGCGGCGGCGCCCTGCCGCACGGTGCGGCCCCGGTAGTCGCGGACGCTCCAGGGCACGGAGCGGTCGCGGGCGGACAGGACCCCGAAGGTGGCCCGCTCGCCCGGGTCGAAGAGGTTGCCGGGGGTCGTCACATCGACCTGCACGTCGTCGGTGTCGACCGGGGACGGCTCGAAGGCGTACCGGGCGAAGCAGACCGGCTTCTCGCTGGACCCCATGTCCTGCGCCCAGGTGGCGATACGCATGTCCCGCCCGTACTGCCCGCCGGCGAACGCCCCGTCCGGGATGTAGAAGTGCGCGGTCTTCCAGGTGTTGGTGCCGGTCGTCCGCACGATCCGCGAGGTGCGCCACGGGTTGGCGCCCGCGTCGTAGACCAGCGCGAACTTGGTTCCGGGCGCGTCGAAGTAGTCGATGTCAACGGCCGCGTGGTTCGCCCCCTCGTGCTTGAGGCGGTCGTCCAGAGTGACGTAGAGGTACTGACTGGGGCGGCCGGGGCCGATCTCCCAGCAGTCCCGGCCGCCGTACGTGTTGGCGTTGGCACTCGCCTCGTCGCTGCCGGGGGATGCGTCAATGGTGACGTTCCGGGCCTCAAGTGTCCTTCCGAGCACGGCGGTCGCGGAACCGTCACGGTCCGCGGCGGTGGATCCGGACTGCTCCGCGGAGGCGGCGGCCGGGCCGAAGGCCAGCAGGCCGAGCAGCGTGGCGAAGGCCACCGTCGCTCTGGGCAGGCGTCTGCGTGGTCGATGTCGCATGGCGTGAAACTCCCTGATCATCGGGCGCGGGGGTGCTGCGCGCGGTCACTGCGAAAAGCCTTTCCGGGCCGGCCCCGAGGCGGCTCCGGGCCGTTGCGCAACCGCTTGCTCAAGCGCGGCACAGACTGGTCCCGCGAACAAAGCCTGTCAAGGGTTCACACAGGAACCACCGGAATTGCACAAGCAGTTGCGCATCATGACTAGGCTGAGGCCATGACGGAACGGGGCAGGGTCACACTGAGCGATGTCGCGGCGGTCGCCGGGGTTTCGCTCTCCACGGCGTCAAGGGCGTTGAACGGCGGCGGCCGGGTCTCGACGGCGACCAGATCGCGCATCGCGGAGGCCGCGCGCAGGCTCGACTTCCGTCCCAACGCCCTGGCCCAGTCCTTCGCGTTGGGGCGGAGCCGGACGATCGGTATTCTCGCCCAGAACGCCCGGGGAGCGTTCACCGAGCCGGTGCTGGTCGGGGCGGTCACCCACCTGGGCGGCAGAGAACAGGCGTGCCTGCTCTACGACACCGGTTTCGACCCGGACACCATGGCCGAGAGCGTCCGCAGGCTGCTGGCCCGGCGCGTGGACGGACTGCTGGTGCTCGGCGACGACCTCCGGGCCGAAATGCGCTCCGTGACAGCCGAGTTCTCCGTCCCGGTCGCCTATGCCTACGGGCTCACCGACCGGGAGGGCGACTCCTGCTACGTCCCCGACAGCCGGATGGCCGGAAGGCTGGCGGGCGAGCATCTGCTGTCGCTGGGCAGGCGTCGCATCGCGCACATCACCGGCGAGGCCGCCGACACCGCCACGTCGGGGCGTGAACAGGGGCTGCTGGCCACGCTCGCCGCTGCCGGGCTGCCGCCCGCGGCCGACACGCTCCGGGGCGACTGGAGCCGGGCCTGGGGGGTCGCCGCCTGTCGCCGGCTGATCGGGTCCGGCGCCCGGTTCGACGCCGTGTTCTGCGGCAACGACCAGATAGCGCTGGGCGTGGAGTCCGTCCTGCGGCAGTCGGGAAGGCGGGTGCCGGACGATGTCGCGCTGGTCGGTGTCGACAACTGGGAGTACGTGATCAGCGGTCAGAGAACCCGCCATCTGACCACCGTGGACACCGGGTTGGCCGCGCTGGGCGCCGCCGCCGCCGCTCAGGTGGCCGACGGGCGCGAGGCTCCCGGGACGCACGCCCACCCGTGCACGCTGGTGATCGGCGCGACGACGGCCGGACCGCAGCCGGAGGGCTGAGCCGGTCCGCCCGGCGGTGCTCCCGCGCTCACTCGGCGGCGGCGAGCCGGGCGGCCGACTGGACGGTGACGAGGGCGATGCCCCCGCAGCACACGGTGAGGAGCAGCAGTTCCGCCGTGGAGGGGGCGGGTGCGGTGCCGAGCGCCCAGTCTCCCAGGCGCACGGTGAAGGGAACGGCCAGTTGCACGGCGGCCGTGAAGACCGGTCCGCGCAGCAGGATGAGCCGGTGCTGTACGAGGTAGGCGGGCGCGTACACGGCGGCACCGAGCACGACCGTTCCGCCGATCGCGGCAGGGCTCGGGGGGTGGGAGATCAGCGCGGGCAGCGCCATCGGGAGCAGCAGACAGGTGGCGGCCGCGAGCAGTACGGGCAGCACGGCGAGGGGCGGCAGCCCCGACAGCCGTTGCCGGTACAGGAAGCCGTATCCGGCGAAGGCCACGGTCGCCGCCGCCACGAGGAGCAGCCCCACCCCGTCGGCGTCGCCGGCGTCCGCGCCGAGTGCCGCGTATCCGACGGCCGCGGCGCAGGCGAGCACCGCCCCGGCCACCTTGCGCGGGCCGGACCGTTCGCCGAAGAACAACGCGCCCACGGCCACCGAGGCGCAGGGCATCAGCGCGACGACGAGATTGGTGAGCGAGGTCCCGATGCGCGGGATGGCGAGGAGGGTTCCCGCCGCGTACCCGGCGAAGCCGAGCAGCCCCAGCAGCCATACGGTGCCCGGCCGGGCCGCGGCCCGGCGCAGGTCGGCCCGGCCTTCCGCGGTGGCGGCGGCGACGGCGGTGAGGACCAGGCAGCACACCGCGGTGCGGCCCACTGCGACGATCAGCGGATCGGTCCCTGTGACCAGGGCGCCGGAGAGCAGCCAGGTTCCGGCGAGCAGCAGTACGAGGACGGCCGGCATCGCACGCCCTTTCCGTGGACGGTGGAGGAACGGGCAGCGGGCGCGGAGCCGTTCGGCCGCCGGGCCGTCCGCGTGACCGGGGTGCCTCCGGGATCGCGGGACCGGGCCGTGGCGCACCGAGCACCTCTGCACAGTCACTTTCCTGTACCTGCCAACTATAACGACGGCGGCCTGCTCCACCAGGGCTTCCGCCGGGGCACCGTGAGGGCGGGCGCGCTCCTCCTCGTTGTCGCGGGCGGGCGCCGGAATCTCACTCCGGCCAGGCGGAGTCCAGGATGGTGTCCACGAAGTCGCCCCGCTCGAACCCGGGCACGTAGCGCTCCAGGACGTCGGCCTTCACATTGCCGAAAGTGGTGGCCGGCTTGGGTTCGATGCCTTCGGTGAAGGCCCTGAGGATGCGGCGCTTGAAGTCGGGGCGGGGGTGGAGGGCGACGACCGCCGCCCGGTCGGCGTCGCTGATGTCGTCGTACCCGATGCCCAGTACGTCGTACTCCACGCCGGCCGTCACGAGTGCGACCTCGGGTTCCATGAACGACGGGATGCCCGGCGTCGTGTGGAGCGCGATCGCCGTCCAGACCCGGCGGATGCCGTCCTCGGGTACGCCGTGGCTCTGCAGGAAGCGCCGTGCCTCGTCGGCGCCGTCCACCTCGAACCGGCGGCCGCTGGTTCGGAACTCCTCGTTGAGGCCGAGATCGTGGAACATGGCCGCGACGTAGAGCAGTTCCGGGTCGAAGCCGAGGCCACTGTTGTGTCCCTGGAGCCCGCCGAAGCAGTAGACGCGGCGGGAGTGGTGGTAGATCAGGTCGTCGGTGGTGTCCCGCACCAACTGGGTCGCGGCCGAGGCCAGTTCGGTGTCGGGGACCGTCACCGTGGCGAGCGCGGAGTGATCGGGGCTGCCGGGCATGGGAGTTCCTTCGTCGTGGGGGCTGCGGCGTGGGGGCTGTGGTCCTGCGGCCCGGGTTCACGGGCGGGATCCGGGTGGCACCCGGCTCCCGCCCGGTGGGGCGCCGTCGGCCTGGTCCCGGTCCGCCGGGGTGAGGTGGAGGTGGGCCAGGTCGTGCGGGACCGGTCCGTCGGGGCGGAAGAGGGGTGCGCTCGCCCCGTCGGCCGCCGTGGCGGGGGCGTCGGTGAGGCGGAGGCGGGTGCGCAGCCGTCCGTAGAAGTCGTGCGGGCCGAGCCTGATGACCCGGAGGCGGTGCGGTGCCGCGTACACCCCGACCCAGTCTCCGGCGTCGAGCACGCCGCGCAGCTGGCCGTCGATGGTCACCGCGCCCTGCCCCGAGTGCGGCAGGACCCGTACGGCGATCGGTTCGTCGGCCGCGGCGATCACGGTGCGGTCGAAGGTCATGTGTGCCGCCACGGGGGTGAACAGGACTGCGTCCATGCGTGGTGAGACCACCGGTCCGCCCGCGGCGAAGCTGTAGGCGGTCGAGCCGGTGGGGGTGGCCATGATGACCGCGTCGGCCGAGTACGAGGCGAGGAGCCGGCCGCCGATGTACACGCCGAGGCTCACCTGCCGGTCGCGGGCGAGCTTCTCCACGACGACGTCGTTGAGCGCGGTGATGTCCAGTGCCACGCCCCAGTCCTCCGCCGCGGCCTCCGCGTCGGGGTCGACGTGCGGGGGCGGCAGCATCGGGCGTCGTCCGTAGCCCATCAGGGCGTCGATGTCCTTGGGCACTTCGAGTACCCGGGAGGCGCGCATGGTCAGGGTCATGCGTTCCTCGACCGCCGCACGGCCCCGGTGGACGGCGTCGAGCGCCCGGACCACGTCCTTCGCCGGGACCTCGGTGAGGAAGCCGACGCGGCCCAGGTCGATCCCGAGGACGGCGCCGTCGTTCTTGGCGGCGATCCGGGCGCCGCGCAGGAACGTCCCGTCGCCGCCGAGGGTCACGATGAGATCGGGGTTGCCCGCGACATCGGCCTCCTCGCGCCCGCCGCGCCTGCGTTCGTCGTCGCGCCACACGTCGATGTCGGTGCACGGGATGCCTTCGCGGGCACACCAGTCGCGTACGACGCCCGCCGCGACGACGGCCTCGGGACGGCCCTGGTGCACGACGACTCCGACCCGTTCCACACTCATCGCGCTCCGACTCCCCGTGTTCCGACGACGCACTGCCCTCACTCCACTGTGCGGGAGCCGGGGGCGGGTCCGCCCGTCGTCGGGCCGGTTCGGCGGCCGGTCGGGCGACCGGGCGCGGAACGGCATGTGCCCGGCCCGACTGCGGAGGGTCGCCGCCGACGGGCCGGGCAGGGAACACCTCCGGGTCAGGACTGCGCGTCCTCCGGGATGCTGACCAACCAGCGGGTCTCCTTGCGGGGCCGCAGGTAGAACGCCCAGTAGAGCGTGGCGACCGCGGTGATCCCGCCGGTCCACAGCAGGTACTCGGTCTCCTGCTGGGTGAGGATGTAAGCCAGCACGGCGATCAGCAGCACCGGGATCGCGGGCCACAGCGGCATGCGCCAGGCCGGCGCCTCGCGGTGGGCGCCGCGGCGGCAGAGCAGCGCGGCGACGGCGACCAGCAGGTACATCGCGGTGACGGAGACGCCGGTGACGCCGTACAGGGTGTCGAGGTTGACGAAGCAGAGCGCAGCGCCGGGGACGCCGACGACCAGGGTCGCGACCCACGGGGAGCCGAACCGGCCGAGTCGGGACAGGGCGTTGTTGACCGGTCCGGGCCAGGCCTTGTCACGGGCGGAGGCGAACAGCACCCGCGAGTTCTGGATGACCATCACGATGCCGGCGTTGATGATCGCGAGGGCGACGCAGAGGCTGACGAAGGTGCCCACCGCCGAGTTGGACCAGGCGGCGACCATGGTGTTGAGGTCGCCCGAGGTCAGGGCCGCCAGGTCGGGGGCGCCGAGCGTGATGGCGACGACCGGGACGAGGATGACCGCGGTGGAGATGGCGAGGGTGGCGAGCACGGTACGGGCCACGTTGCGCCGCGGGTTCTCCAGCTCCTCCGAGAGGTAGACGGCGGTGGAGAAGCCCTGGGTGATGAAGAGCGCGATGGCGAGCCCGGAGACCACCATCATCGCGGTGACGGTCGAGCTCCCGCCGCCCGACGAGGCGACCGTGCCGTGCACCAGGGCCGAGGCGCCGCGCTCGGAGTGGGCGAAGCCGAGAACGGCGACGACGGCTGCCGCGATCACTTCGAGGACGAGGAAGATGCCGGTGATCCACGCGTTGGCGCGCAGGTCCAGCAGACCGGCCAGGGTGGCGAGCACCATCACGCCGGCGCCCGCGACGGAGGCCGGAATGTGCACGATGGGGGCGAGGTAGTCGGCCGTGCCCATGGCGATGACCGGGGGCACGATCATCACGACCAGCAGCGAGAGCACGAAGACGAGCCACCCGGCGAGCCGCCCCGCCATCGTCGACACCATGGCGTACTCACCGCCGGCACTCGGAATGAGCGTGCCCAGCTCCGAGTAGCAGAAGGCGACCGCGATGCAGAGCAGCGAGCCGACGGCGATGGTGAGGGCGGTGTACGTGCCGAGGCTGGAGAACAGGTCCGGTACGACCACGAAGAGGGTCGAGGCGGGCGTCACGCAGGACAGCGTGAGCAGTGTTCCGCCCACGACACCGATGGAACGCTTGAGCTTCTGTGGAGTGGGGCCGGTCGCTGGTGCGAGCGCCTGGGGAGCGCTGAGCGTTTCGGTCATCGTGCGGTTCCGATCAACAGGTGCGGTGTCCGAGCACGGGAGCGGTATCGCCTCCAGACGAGGACGTGGTGAGTGGTTTCGGCGCTCCCAGCGCGACATGCAATCCCGACGTGTTCCGTAGGTCAAGAGGTGTTTACCTTCGGAATTCGTTGTCCTGGTGGGGCAATCCGACGATTTTGCGCTAACAGCGCGTCAATGTCCGGGGATCGGGGGGTGCGGGAACCGCAGCCCGGCCGGTGGGAAAGTTTCCCCCATTTCCAGCATCCGGAAGGGTGGAGCGGCATCCTGGGCGGGCGGGGCGGCCGGGATGCGGTCCGGGCACCGGTCCCGCGGGTCGCGGATCTGCGGTCTTGGTGCCAGCCTGGAGTCATGGCTTGGGCGTCGTGGACGACTTGCGGGGTGTTCTCGGGGCGCGGTGGCGTGCTCACGGACGAGGTCGGTGTGCTTTCCGGGGACCTGACCGTTCACACGACCTGGGCGGACGACACGGCCCAGGTTACTGTGCAGTACACGGGTGCGATCGACTGGTTCACCATGTCGGGCAGCCCGGTGACGTGCTGTTCGGAGGAGGACAGCCGCCGACTGCACGACGCGGTGGTGCGGTCGGTCCGGGACGGGGCTGCGGCGACCGTGCCCGTACTGCCCCGCTCCCGGCCGGGCCAGGCGGCGGAACCCGCCCCGGAGTGACGCCGGCCCGGGTCACCGGGCGGTTTCCCCGCCGGGGTCGCGGAGCGCCGCGGCGACCAGCCCGTCGATCTCCTCCCTGAGTACGGCTCCCCCGCCGCCCACCAGCCGGTCGAAGACGAGTCCGTCCACGCAGGCCAGCAGTGTGAGCGTGCGGCCCTCGGCGTCGGCGACGCCCTGTGCGCGCAGGAACGCCCGCACCGCCGCACGGGCCGCGTTCTGCCGCGGTACGAGAATCTCGCGCAGTTCCGGGTGGCGCACGCTCTCGACCGCGCAGGCGTAGCGGGCCAGCGACCGCTGCCGCCCCTCGCCGGTCAGCCGCCGTTCGACGAACCCGGCCAGCCCGTCCGTCAGTTCGGCGGCGGCGCGCGGCACCCGCGCCTGCTCGCCGGCCGCCTGCAATTCCGCCTGGTCCTGTGCCACGAGCCGTCGGACGAGCGCGGTGAGCAGCGCCTGACGGGTGCGGAAGTACGCCGAGGTGGTGCCCGGCGGCAGGGCCGCCGCCCGGTCCACGGCCCGGTGGGTCAGGCCCCGCATCCCCTCCTCGGCCAGCACGTGGACGGCGGCATCGGCGAGGACGGTGCGTCGGTCTGTGGTCACCATCCCTTTCTACACCTGTAGAAGACGGGTAGTACGCTCCTTCTACAGCTGTAGAAGGTCGTGACAGGCACGGGAGGGGACCGGGCATGGGCAACAACGCGGTGGTTGTCGGCGGTGGCATCGGCGGGCTGGCCGCCGCGATCGGGCTGCGGCTCGTCGGCTGGGAGGTGACGGTCGTCGAACGCGCCCGCACTCCCGACGACGCGGGCGCGGGCATCTCCCTGCACGCGAACGGCTTGCGCGCGCTGGACGTCCTCGGTGTCGGCGCGGCGGTTCGCGCGGCCGCCCGGCCCCAGTACACCGGCGGCACCCGCACCCCGGACGGCCGTCTGCTGGCCCGCATGGACGGAGCCGCGCTGGAACGCGAGCTGGGGACGCCGATCGTGGGCATCCCCCGGTCCGAGCTGCACCGGCTGCTGCGCGCGGCCCTGCCTCCCGAATCCCTGATCGTCGGGGCCGAGGTGACGTCCGTCGACCGGTCCGACCCCTCGCGGGTGCGCCTGGCCGCGGGCGACACCGGGCTGGAGGCGGATCTGGTGGTGGCCGCCGACGGAGTCGGCAGCCGGCTGCGCACCCAGCTCTTCCCGGGGCACCCCGGTCCTGCCTACAGCGGCTCGACGGTGCTGCGCGCCATCACCGGGACGCCCGTCGATCTGCGTACCGACTTCGAGCTGACCTGGGGACGGGGGGCCGAGTTCGGCCACATCGCTTTCGCCGACGGCCGGGCCGAGTGGCACGCGGTACTCAACGCGCCCGCGGGGGTCCGGCACCCCGATCCGCTGGGCGAGGTGCGCCGCCGGTTCGACGGCTGGCACGACCCCATTCCCGCCCTGCTGGCAGCGACCCGGCCCGATGCCGTGCTGCATCACGACGTCAACGAGCTGGTGGCGCCGCTCCCTTCGTACGCGGTCGGCCGGATCGCGCTGCTCGGCGACGCCGCGCACGCCATGACCCCGAATCTCGGCCAGGGGGCCTGTCAGGCACTGGAGGACGCGGCGACACTGGCCGCCACGCTCCTTGGCGGGGCCGGCGTCGAGTCGGCGCTCGTCCGCTACGACGCCGAGCGCCGGCCCCGCAGCCAGTCGGTCGCGCGGGCCGCCCGGCAGGCCGGCCGGATGGGGCAGCAGCTGTCCCGCCCGGTGGCCGTCGCCCTGCGCAATACGGCGCTGCGGCTCGCGCCGTCCCGGGTCACCGTCCGCGCGGTCCTGCGCCATGCCGACTGGACACCGCCGCGGCTGGGCTGACCTCGAGACGGACCCGGCCGGGCGGTGGTGCGCTCACGTCAGCGGTCCGGTGACCTCAGTAGGCCCCGAAGACGTTGTCGATGGAGCCGTACTTGGCAGCGGCGTAGTTGCACGCGGCCGTGATGTTGGCGACCGGGTCGTAGCTGTCCATCGCGGTCCCGGGCACGTGGTAGGCCCGGAACGTCGGCTCGATGACCTGGAGGAGGCCCTTGGACGGCGTCCCGGCGGCGGCGTTCGAGTCCCAGTTGTTGATCGCCCGGGGGTTTCCGGAGGACTCGCGCATGACGTTGCGGTGGATGCCCTCGTAGCTGCCGGGGATGCCGTGCTCGGCCATCACGGCCAGCGACTCCTTTATCCAGCCGTCCAGATCGTTCGTGTACGTCGCGGACGGCGCAGCGGGAGCGGTGACGGCGGCGGACCGCGCCGGAGCCGCCGAGGCGGTGTGGGCACCGAGCAGGGGGAGCAGCAGGGCGGCCGCGCCCGTGCCCACGGCGATGAAACCGCGGGTCAGCGTGGCGGACCTGCGACGACGGTACGTACCCGTTGCGGGCATGATGGATTCCTCTCCGTCGCCTGCGAGGTGAGCTGTCGGGTTCAGGCTGGAGATGCCTGGCCGCGCATCTGCGTGGCTTCACCCCGAGCCGTTCCGGATTCCGGACCGGCGGCCTACCTGGGTTCCCCGCTCCTGCCGTACACGAGTGGTCGGATTGCCGGACAGCGGCAGGATTCGGCGTTCCGTCCGGATTGACGGTGACCGTAAGCGAGAAGAACCGAAGCGGACAAGACCCCAATTTTCGAATGCAATTCACTCACAAGATCGAGTAACGGGAATTTCGGTAATCCACCTCACATCGCGCGAACCACTCCCCTTGCGCGGAAAGGGAACCGAACCGCGCGGGGCGGCATCCGGCGGGCCGGACGTGACTCGCGCCACGAATTCACAAATGCGGGCATTTCGCCCGCACCTTCCGGCATTCGCACCGGGACGAATGACATTGCCCTTCCGTCACCCCGTCGTTTACAGTTCTGAGGTCCTGTTGTCTCCGATTGAGGTGGACGTTGCGCATCTGAGGTTCGCGAACATCGCGCCGTACGGCTCTGCCCGTACGCCCGTCACGCCGTAGCAGTGCTTCGCGCTGCCCGTGACCCCGCGTGGATGCGACCTCGGTGCATGAGCCGTCCCCCGATCCTCAGGACCGCCGCACCTCTTCCCATGGCCCGGTCGCTGCGTGGTGCTCGCATACGAAGCCCCCCTTCACTGCGCTTGCGAATGCGAGGAACACCATGGCGACTCCCACCACCCCCCACGCCTCTCTCACCTGCTCCGCCCTGACCTTCCGGTGGCCGGACGGCACCACCGTCCTCGACGGGCTCTCGCTCAGCATCGGCCGGGGACGCGTCGGCCTCGTCGGCAACAACGGCGCGGGCAAGTCCACACTCCTGCGACTGCTCGCCGGCCAACTGCGCCCGTCCCAGGGGTCGGTGACGGTAGGCGGCAGCCTCGCCCACCTTCCGCAGAACATCACCCTCGACACGACACTGCGGGTGGACCGGGCCCTGGGCATCGCCGAGCGGCGCGAGGCGCTGCGCGCGGTCGAGGCCGGGGACGTGGACGAGAAGCACTTCGAGACGATCGGCGACGACTGGGACGTCGAGGAACGGGCCCTGGCGACACTGGGCTCGCTCGGCCTCGGCGGCATTGAACTCGACCGCGCCGTGGGCCAGTTGTCCGGCGGGGAGACCGTCCTGCTGCGACTGGCCGCGCTGCTGCTGGAGCGCCCCGACGTCCTGCTCCTGGACGAGCCCACCAACAACCTCGATGTGCTCGCCCGCCGCAGGCTCTACGAGGCCGTCGACTCCTGGCGCTCGGGGGTACTGGTCGTGGTCAGCCATGACCGCGAACTGCTGGAGCGTGTGGACCGCATCGCCGAACTGCGCACCGGCTCGGTGAACTGGTACGGCGGTGGCTGGTCGGCGTACGAGGAGGCCGTGGCCGCCGGGCAGGAGGCCGCCGGGCGGATGTTGCGGGCCGCCGAGGCCGATGTGCGCCGCCAGAAGCGCGAACTGGAGGAGACCCACCTGAAACTGGCCCGGCGTCAGAAGAACGGCCGCAAGGCGGAGACCGAGGGCGGCCTGCCCAAGATCCTGGCCGGCCGCCGGAAGCGGTCGGCGCAGGAGTCGGCGGGCAGGCTTCGCGGCGTCCACGAGGAACGGCTCGGTGAGGCACGCGAACGCCGGGAGGAGGCCGCCGCCGCGGTCCGCGACGACGCCGAGATCCGGGTGAGCCTCCCGCACACGGCGGTGCCCACCGGACGCACCGTGCTGAGCCTGCACGGCTTGCGTCCCCGCTTCGGCAGGCTGCGCGAGGGCAGCCTCCAGGTGAACGGGCCCGAGCGGATCGCGCTCGTCGGTCGAAACGGCGCCGGGAAGACGACGCTGCTGCGCACCCTCACCGGTGAGCTGGCCCCGCTGTCCGGCGAGGCCAGGACCTTCGTACCGGTGCGGTTCCTTCCGCAGCGGCTCGATGTGCTGGACGAGGAACTGAGCGTCGCGGCGAACGTGGCCCGGACGGCGCCCGGGGTCACCGACAACCACATCCGCGCCCAGCTCGCCCGCTTCCTGTTCCAGGGCAAACGCGCGGAGCAGCCTGCGGGGACCCTGTCGGGCGGGGAGCGCTTCCGGGCCGCCCTCGCGGCGACGATGCTCGCCGCACCGGCCCCGCAGCTGCTGATGATGGACGAGCCGACCAACAACCTGGACATCGCCAGTGTGCGTCAGCTGACCGGTGCGCTCGACTCCTACGAGGGCGCGCTGCTGATCGCCAGTCACGATCTGGCCTTCCTCGGATCGGTCGGCATCACCAGGTGGCTGCTGGTCGACGAGGAGCTGCGGGAGACGAGCGCGGAGGAGGTGGCCGAGCTGCTCACGGCGCCGGAGGCCGCCGGCTGAGCGGTCGGCGGCGAGGTGCTTCCCGTAGCGGCCGGGCCGCGAGGAGGTGGGCGGAGCGGGAGAAGGGTGCGAAGCGGAAGAAGGGAGTGCGGGCCGCCGGGCGGCCGGGGCCCGCACCCCTGCCGGGATCAGAGCCTGTCGATGATCTTGTTCATCTGCTCGATCTCGGCGGTCTGGGCCGTGACGACGGCAGCGGCGAGCTTCTTCGCCTCGGCGTTGCCGCCGTTCTTCTGCTCCTCCTCGGCCATGGTGACGGCGCCCTGGTGGTGCCCGATCATGAGCTGGGCGAACTTCTTGTCGAAGTCCTTGCCCCGGGCGGCGGCCAGATCGTCCATGTCCTTGCCGGACATCATTCCGGGCATCCCCGAACCGTCCGAGCCGTGGTCCATCCCGGGCATGTCACCCATCGAGGACGAGGGCAGCGGCTTGCCCCACGACGTCAGCCAGCCCTTCATCGTGTTGATCTCGGGGTCCTGGGCCTTCTCGATCGCGGTGGCCAGCTTCTTGATCTCGGGGTCGGCGGCGCGGCCGTCGGCCAGCTTCGCCATCTCGATGGCCTGCTGGTGGTGCGGGATCATCTGCTGCGCGAACTTCACGTCGGCGTCATTGAACTCGCCGCCGGGGGTGGCCGGTGCGGAGGCACCCGCCGAGCCGTGGTCCATGCCGGGCATGGACGATCCGTCGGACTTCGAGCCGTCGGAGGAACCGCAGGCGGTCAGTGCCAGCGCGAGGACGGCGACGGCGCCGGCGGCCGCGAGGGTGCGGCGACGGGCGGCGGAGAAACGGGAAGCGGACATCACAGGTTCTTTCCAGGTGGCTGCGCCACATCCGTGGCGCGAAACGGGCAGGTTCGTCCCCGCCGGTCCGGCCCCGGGGGCCGTGGACCGGCGTCGTCCTGTCACATCCGCGCGACGCACACCTGGAGCAGCAGCTCTCTTCCGGCGAACGGCGGTCCCCGCCGGGCCGGACCGCGTACGGCGGCACGGCGCCCGGTGAGGGCCCGGACGGCGAGAAGCACCAGGCCCAGCGCCGTCAGCAGCGGCAGCACCCGGTCACGGGCCTGGGTGGATACGCACGACTCGCCCTTCATCGCGGGCATCGTGTCCGCCGCCCGGGCGGGACCGTGCTCGCCCCGCACGGCGACGTGTCCCGCCCCCATCTGCGCGGCTCCCGGTGCGGAGGCCGTCACGGCCATCGCGTCGTGGCAGCCGTCCGCGGCGCTCGCGGGTGCCCCGTGCATGAGGAACAGCCCGAGCAGGACGGCATAGAGCACCAGCAGCCGGGACGTTCCCGGTGTGTGTGTCCGTCCGCGATCCACGGCTGCCTCGAATTGGTCGGTCGTACGGGTCGTCGGGTCCTTCGGTGTGCGTCCGACGATACCCCCACCGGGTTTCCCGTCCGTCGACGCCCCGCCCCTGCCGGACGCCTTGCCGGTCACCGCGCCCCGGACCGTGCGCGTGCGGCGGGCGACGACCGTGCGGGCGTCGGCGGGCGGGCGGCGACCGCGGCGATACCCGCCCCCGGCTCAGCGGAGGCTGTCGGCGCGCGTCCAGGCGGCGTCGCGGAGCAGACGCAGACCGTTGAGGCCGACGATGACGGTGGAACCCTCGTGCCCGGCGACGCCCAGCGGGAGCGGCAGTGTGCCGACCAGATCCCACACGACGAGGCCGGTGATGAAGACCGCCGCGATCACCAGGTTCTGCACGACCAGGCGGTGGCACCGCCGCGAGAGCGCCACGGCGGTGGGGACGGTGGCGAGTTCGTCGCGGACCACTACGGCGTCGGCGGTCTCCAGGGCGAGGTCGGAGCCGGCCCTGCCCATGGCAATGCCGATGTGGGCGGCGGCCAGTGCGGGGGCGTCGTTCACACCGTCGCCGACCACGAGCACCTTGTGCCCGACGCTCTCCATCCCTCTGACCGTGTGCACCTTCTCCTGCGGCAGCAGACCGGCCCGTACGTCCTCGATCCCGACCTCGGCGCCCAGCCGGGCGGCGGCGCGCGGGTTGTCCCCGGTGACCAGTACCGGCGTCCGGCCGGTGAGTCCGGTGAGGCGGGCCACGGTGGAGCGGGCGTCGGCGCGCAGCCGGTCCGCGATGCCCAGGACGCCGACGGGCGTGCCGTCGAGTACGACCAGTGCGGCGGTGCGGCCGTCCTCCTCCAGACGCGCGGCGAGTTCGGCGGCCGGTCCGGCGGCACCGGGACGGACGTCCAGCAGGCGCGCCGGGCTTCCGACGGCGACCGTGCGGCCGTCCACGGTGGCGGTGACGCCGGTGCCCGGGGCGGAGGTGAAGTCCGCCGCGGGGGGCAGGACGAGCCCCCGGGTGCGAGCGGCCTCGGTGACGGCACGGGCTAGGGGGTGTTCGCTGGGGTGCTCGGCCGCCGCAGCCAGGGTGAGCAGGGCGTCCTCGGTCAGGCCCGAGGACGGGAGGGGACGGATGTCGGTGACCCGCGGGGTGCCTTCGGTCAGGGTGCCGGTCTTGTCGAGCGCGACGGCGTCGATGCGCCCGAGGCGCTCCATCACCACGGCGGACTTGATGAGGACCCCGTGCCGTCCGGCGTTGGCGATCGCGGACAGCAGCGGCGGCATCGTGGCCAGCACCACGGCGCACGGCGATGCCACGATCATGAAGGTCATCGCCCGGAGCAGCGTGGGCTGCAGTGCCGCGCCGAAGGCCAGGGGCACGGCGAACAGGGCGACGGTGGCGGCCACCATGCCGATCGAGTACCGCTGTTCGACCTTCTCGATGAACAGTTGGGTGGGGGCCTTCGTCCCGGAGGCCTCCTCGACCATGGCCACGATCCGGGCGATCACCGAATCGGACGGGTCGCGCTCCACGGTCACCCGCAGCGCCCCGGTGCCGTTCAGGGTTCCCGCGAAGACCTCGTCGCCGGGCTCCTTGGTCACGGGCAGCGGTTCGCCCGTGATGGTCGCCTGGTCCACCTCGCTCGCCCCGCCGAGGACCCGGCCGTCGGCCCCGACACGTTCTCCGGGACGTACCAGGATCACGTCCCCGACCCTCAATTCCTCGGTGGGTACAGCCTCTTCGGATCCCCCGGCGCCGAGCCGGGTGGCCCTGGCGGGAGCGAGGTCGAGCAGTCCGCGCACCGAGTCCGCCGTCCGCGCGGTGGCGAACGCCTCCAGGGCTCCCGAGGTGGCGAAGATGACGATCAGCAGGGCGCCGTCCAGTGCCTGGCCGATCGCCGCCGCGCCGAGCGCCGCGACGACCATCAGCAGGTCGACGTCGAGGGTCTTCTCCCTGAGCGCCTTCAGCCCCTCCAGGCCGGGCTCCCAGCCGCCGGCGATGTACGTCAGCGCGTACAGCGGGCCCCACGCCCACCACGGGGCGCCGAGCAGGTGCAGGGGCAGCGCGGCCAGGAAGAACAGCAGCGCCGCCGCGGCCCAGCGGGCCTCCGGAAGGGCCAGGATCCGGGTGCGCCGCCCAGCGCCCCTCGCTCCGACCGGTCCGGCGGGCGCGGCCGGGCGGGTGAGGGTGGAAGACATGGGCGCGATCCTTCACGCGAGAGGGCGGATTGGTCCGACCCCCGCACCATACAGGATCACATGAACACTCATTCATGTATGTATCTCCGTAGGATGAGGGCATGGGCCACGGAGTTGACGCGAAGACCGCTGCCACCGCGCGCGAGCGCCTCGACGCGGTGGGGGCCGGCGATGTGGCGTCCACTCTCCAGGCCCTGGCCACCCCGTCCCGGCTCCGCATCCTGGCCCGCCTCCAGGAGGGCCCCTGCCCCGCGACGGAGCTCGCCGACGCGGTCGGCATGGAGCAGTCCGCCTGCTCCCACCAGCTGCGACTGCTGCGCAACCTCGGCCTGGTCACCGGTGAGCGACGGGGCCGCTCGGTGATCTACGCGCTGTACGACAACCACGTGGCCGAACTCCTCGACCAGGCGCTCTTCCACGTCGAGCACCTGCGCCTGGGACTGCACGACGCCCCGGCGCGGGCCGCAGCGGAGGCGGACGGCGCGGTGGCCGCCGCCGCCCGCTGACCCCGGCACCGCCCTACCGGGTGCGCAGGCCCGCCAGGAAGTCGCCGAGAATCTCGCCGAAGGCGTCCGGCTTCTCCATGTTGGGGTAGTGGGCGGTGCCCTCGACGACCACCTCCCGCCCGTCGGCGACCGTCCGCACCAGGCGCCGGGCCATGGCGAGCTGGTCCGCGCCGTCGATGCCGCCGTTGACCGCCAGGACCGGTACCTCGATCCCGGCCGCCCGCGTCCAGGTGCCGGGGACGGGCACCCGCAGGTCGGGCTCGTCGCCGCGGTGCTTGGACAGCGTCAGCGCCACCATCTCCCGAAGCCGTCGCACGACGGTGCCGTCGACGTCGTCGAGCGTGCGGTGCGGGCCCGCCGCGAAGAGCATGAAGGCGTCGATCCACCCCTCGACGTCACCCCCGCCCAGCGCCCGGGCCTGCGCGGCCAGGACCCGCCTGCACCAGGGGTCGACGAACTCCGGCTCGCTGGTCCCCGCCCCGCTGACGACCAGCGCACGCACCAGATCCGGATGTTCGAGGGCGGTGTCGACCGCGGTCGCGGCGCCCATCGACAGCCCGGCCAGGACCGCGGGCCCGGCACCGAGGCGGCGCAGCAGTGCGGCCACGTCGTCGGTGTGGCGGAAGGGCCTGGTCCCGTTGGCCGACGCGCCGTGTCCGCGCGCGTCCGGCACGATCACGCGGTGGCGGCGGGCGAGCTCCGGCACCTGGTCGTCCCACATCCTGTGGTCGACGAAGCCACCGTGCAGCAGCACCAGCGGCGGGCCCTCGCCGATGTCCCGGTAAGCGAGGCGCCCGTCCCCGGTCTCGATGTAGTTCAGCTCGGAAGCAGCATTCATGACAACCAAGGTGCCATTCTCTGGCCACATTGACAACCGAGGTGTCATCATTGCCGGATGACCGACATCGATCCGCCCCTGGCACCCGAGGAACTGGCCCACCGGCTGACGGAGGTCTTCGCCCTGGTCGGCCCGCTCTACCGGCGGGTGCAGCGCAAGGTGGAGCAGGCCGCCCCGATCGAGGGCCTCTCCGTCGGGGTGCGGGCCGTACTGGATCTGCTGCGTGAGAACGGACCCATGACGGTCCCACAGATGGGCCGGGCACAGGCGCTGAGCCGGCAGTTCGTGCAGCGCATGGTCAACGACGCCGCCGCGGCGCGTCTGGTCGAGATCACCCCGAACCCCGCGCACCAGCGGTCCTCGCTGGTCCGGCTGACCGGGAGCGGACGGGCGGCGATCCTCGCGGCCCTGGCCCGCGAGGAGTCGCTGCTGCGCCAGGTGGACGGGGAGCTCACCGACGCCGATGTGACGGCCTGTGTACGGGTGCTCGGCCGGATGCTGGCGGCCTTCGACCACGTCGACGTCGACTGAGACCGGGCACGGTTCCCGCCCGGGAAGGGGCGGGAACCGGCGGGTCCGCCACCGCATGCGGATCCAACTGCCCCCGTCTACGCTCGGATGTGGATCTGTGCCGCAGAGGTCGTGTGTCGACAGGAAGCGAGATCCCCATGGAGCGGCTCAAGCGGTCGGGACTCGTCGGGGAACTCTCCGCGGAGTTCCTCGGCACGATGATTCTCATCCTCTTCGGCTGCGGGGTGGTGGCCCAGGTCGCGGCGGGCGGTGCGCTCACCGATCCGCCGGGCGGCCTCGGGAATCACGACAGCATCGCCTGGGCATGGGGTCTCGGAGTCACCCTGGGTGTCTATGTGGCGGGCCGGCTCAGCGGAGCCCATCTCAACCCCGCCGTCACCCTCTCCCTCGCCGCGTTCAAGGATTTCCCCTGGAAGAAGGTGGCGCCGTACTCGCTGGCCCAGGTCATGGGGGCGTTCGTCGCGGCGCTGCTGGTGCGGTGGAACTACACCGAGGCGCTGGCGAAGGTGGACCCGGGGCACACCATCAAGACACAGACGGTGTTCTCCACCCTGCCCGCCAACGGCAACCCCGCGCTCCCGGTGCACGAATGGGGCGCGCTGCGGGACCAGGTCATCGGCACCGCGATCCTGGTGCTGCTGATCTTCGCGGTCACCGACCTCCTCAACACCCCGCCGGGTGCCAATCTCGGACCGTTCATCGTGGGTCTCATCGTGGTGGCCATCGGCATGGCGTTCGGCACCAACGCCGGATACGCCATCAACCCGGCCCGTGACCTCGGCCCCCGGCTCGCGAGCTTCCTCACCGGCTACGGCGGGGCGTGGCGGGATCAGTACGGGAACTTCTACTTCTGGGTGCCGATCGTCGGCCCGCTGGTCGGCGGTCCGCTGGGGGCCTTCTTCTACAAGGTCTTCATCAGCCATTTCCTGCCCTCGGCGGAGGCCGAGCCGGAGGGGAGCATCCCCGTACCGCCGGAGAAATGACGCCCGGTTCCATCACCGGGCCCGGACTCATGAGAGGCAGCGTGCCATGGCGGACTTCGTCGGCGCAGTGGACCAAGGCACCACCAGCAGCCGCTTCATGATCTTCGATCACGGTGGCAACGAGGTGGCCAGACACCAGTTGGAGCACGAGCAGATCCTGCCCCGCCCCGGCTGGGTGGAGCACGATCCGGTGGAGATCTGGGAGCGCACCAACTCGGTGATGCAGAACGCCCTGCGCACCGGCGGTCTCAGCGGCACGGATCTCGACGCCATCGGGATCACCAACCAGCGCGAGACGACCGTCGTGTGGGATCCCCGCACCGGCCGCCCGTACTGCAACGCCATCGTGTGGCAGGACACTCGCACCGACTCGATCGCCAAGGCCCTGGAGAGCGACGGGCACGGCGAGGTCATCCGGCGCAAGTCGGGCCTCCCGCCGGCCACCTACTTCTCCGGCGGGAAGATCAAGTGGATCCTGGAGAACGTCGAGGGGGTGCGCGAGGCCGCCGAACGGGGGCACGCGGTGTTCGGGAACACGGACTGCTGGGTGTTGTGGAATCTCACCGGCGGCCCCGACGGCGGCACCCACGCCACCGATGTGACCAACGCCGGCCGGACGATGCTGATGAATCTGGAGACGCTCGACTGGGACGACGAGCTGCTGGACATCTTCGGTATCCCCCGGGCGATGCTCCCGGCGATCAACCCCTCCTCCGACGCCGGGGCGTACGGCCGCACCCGTACCTCCCGCCCGCTGCGGGCCGCGGTCCCGATCACCGGAGTGCTCGGCGACCAGCAGGCGGCCACCGTGGGTCAGGTGTGCTTCGAGCCGGGCGAGGCGAAGAACACGTACGGCACCGGCAACTTCCTGCTGCTCAACACCGGAACGAAGCTCATCCGGTCCAAGCACGGGCTGCTCACCACGGTCGCCTACCGGTTCGGGGACAGTCCGGCGGTGTACGCCCTGGAGGGTTCGATCGCGGTCACCGGGTCGGCGGTCCAGTGGCTGCGGGACCAGATGAAGATCATCACCGATGCGGCGGAGAGCGAGCGGCTGGCCCGGTCCGTCGCCGACAACGGCGGGATGTACTTCGTGCCGGCCTTCTCCGGGCTCTTCGCCCCGTACTGGCGCTCGGACGCCCGGGGCGCCATCGTCGGACTGGCGAGATACAACACCAACGGCCATCTGGCACGGGCCACTCTGGAGGCGATCTGCTACCAGAGCCGGGACGTGGTGGAGGCGATGGAGCAGGACTCCGGTGTCCATCTCGATGTGCTCAAGGTCGACGGCGGGGTCACGGCCAACGACCTGTGCATGCAGATCCAGGCCGATGTGCTCGGTGTCCCCGTCAGCCGTCCGGTGGTCGCCGAGACGACCGCGCTCGGTGCCGCCTACGCCGCCGGTCTGGCCACCGGTTTCTGGCGGGATCTGGGCGAACTGCGGGAGCACTGGCAGGAGTCGAAGCGCTGGGAGCCGCAGTGGAACGAGGAGCAGCGCACGGAGGGGTACGCGAACTGGAAGCGGGCGGTGGAGCGCACCCTCGACTGGGTCAGCGTGGGATGACGGTCCGTGCGGGCGTGCCCTGCCGGGTCCGCCCGCACGGTCCGTCCCGTGCTCAGTGCTCCGATCGCAGTCCGGCCAGCAGCTGGTAGACGGTCTCGGTGCCCTGTCGCAGGGGCTCGACGCCGATGTGTTCGTCGGTGCCGTGCATCCGCTTGAGCATGTCCCGGTTCACGGTGAACGGGTACATGCCGTACACGGGAATGTTCTGTTCCCGGAACGGCACCGCACTGGTGACCGCCTCGAACTGGCAGGCGGTGGCCCGTACTCCGGGATGGGTCCGGCGTACGGCGCTCTGCCAGGCGCGGAACACATCGGTGTCGTGGTCGGAGTCGGGGGTGGCCAGGTAGCCGCGCAGCCGGTCCAGCGCCTGCTGCTCGCTCTCACCGGGGTTGCCGACCACGCTCAGCGTCGCCCGGTTGCCGATCAGCGAGCGCAGTTCGGCGACGGTGCGTCCGGGGTCCTCGGCGCCCGGCAGGAAGGCGGCCCGGAACTCCGCGGTCGCCGTGCCCGGCACGATGCTCGGGTAGTAACCGGACTGCGCCGCGGTGAAGGCGAGCGTGGTCCGCAGCATCGCGTTGTGCAGCTCGGGGGTCTCGCTGAGCCGCACCACGTTCTCCCCCGCCCGGTCCCGCTGCCGGTCCGTGCGGGCGTCGAGCATCTCCCGCAGCGCACGGGCGAAGTGCCGGTCGGTGGTGGCCTCGGCCAGCTCGGCGAAGTACCTCCGGGAGAGAGCGTTGGGGCGGATGTGGGCACGCCACTGGCCGAGCTGTTCGAGCACCTCGCCCAGCCGGATCACCGCCTGGCCGGAGAACGGCTTGGAGGTGTGGGTGGCGTACGAGGCGGTCTCCAGGCGCAGCAGCAGGGACCGCTTGTCGTTGCAGGTCAGCGAGGCGATCATGGGCGTGGAGCCGTCGCGCTGGTTGAGCACCCAGCCGCCCTCGGTGATGACCGCGCCCGCCGCCACCCTACCGGGGTGTTCGGTGAGGAACCAGCGCACGCCGTACGGGCCCTGCTCCTCGTCGCAGTCGGACCAGAAGACGATGTCGCGGTCGAAGGACGCCCCCTGACGGACATGGCGCAGCAGTGCGGCGACGAAAGCGGCGTTGACGCCCTTCATGTCCAGCGAGCCGCGCCCGTACAGTTTGCCGTCCTTGATCTCTCCGGCGAAGGGGTCCGTCTCCCAGCGGTCGCCGATGGCGGGCACCACGTCGGAGTGGCCGAGCAGGACCAGGGGTTTCTTCGTGGCCGGGCCGCGGCCGGGGATCCGGGCGAAGAAGTGGACGTTGCCGTCCTTCGGGGTGGGCACGATCTCGGTGGCGACCCCGGCGGCGCCGAAGATCCCCTGGAGCATCCGGGCGAGCGGCAGGGTGACCGCGCCGTCCCCGGGGTTACTGGTGTTCTGCCGGATCATGGCGACAGCCAGGCCGACCGGGTCGGTGGGGTCTCCGTCGTAGGAGACGGTGGCGGGTGCGGTCGTCCCGGCGGCCCGCGCCGCGGGTGCCGCCGACGCCACCGCGCCCAGGCCCAGCACCGTGGAGGCGACGGCGGTCGCCCCGGCGCCGAGCACCGAGCGGCGGGACGGCCGGGTTCCGGGAAGGCCGTCGAGGCAGGCGGAGACCACCGCGCCCGGGTTCTCCTGATGGGCGAAGTGGCCGCCCTCGACGGACATCAGGGTGCATTCACCGCGGGTCCACTCGGCCCAGCGGCGCACGGTGACCTCGGGCACGTGCGGGTCGTCCGAGGCCCACACCGCGCGCAGATCGACGTGCGGAACAGCCCCGCGGCGGCCGTCGTAGCGGGCGGCCAGTTGCAGATCGGCGATGACGGGAGGCAGCAGCACCTCCTCGAACTCGGGGTCCGCGAGGAGTTCCGGATCGGTCAGTCCGGTCCCGGTGACGAAGGCACGGGCGTCCTCGACGGTCACGTCCTCGCCCCGGCCGTCGAAGTCGCCCGGGCACTGTCCGGCCACGGCGCAGAGCCTCGTGACGGGCACCCCGGCATCGAGCAGCCGGCGGCAGGTCTCGTACGCCAGCAGGGCGCCGAGGCTGACCCCGACCAGCACCAGCCGTCTCCCGCCCAGCAGTTCACGGATCCCGGCCGCCGCCGCGTCGGCGTAGACGGCCATGTCGGTGACGGGCTCCTCGTCGACCCGGGTGCCGCGGCCCGGTGGTGCGACGAACGCGAGGGTGATGTCCTCGGGCAGCCGGCCGCGCCAGCCCGCGAACGTGGAGCCGTGGGCGCCGGTGGGTGCGAAGCAGACGGCGAGCGTGCCGGTGCCCGGTGGCTGCTCGCCCGGCACGGTCAGCCATGGGTCGTTCATATCTGCTCCTCCTGCTGGATCTCGCGGCACAGTGCGGCGATCGCGGTGACGGTGGGTGCGCCGAGGATGCGGCGCAGCGGGACGCGGCGGCCGGCCGTCGCGGCGAGCCGGCCGGCGAGCCGCACGGCGAGCAGGGAGTGGCCCCCGGCGTCGAAGAAATTCTGCTCCGCGGATGCGGGCGGTGCGCCGAGCAGCTCGTGCCAGAGTGCGGCGACGGCGGCCTCGGTGGCGTCGGACGGGGTGAATCCGGCGGCCCGCTCCTGTCCGATGCCCGCCACGAGCGTCCGCAGTGCGGTGCGGTCCAGTTTGCCGTTGGTGCTCAGCGGGAGCCGCGGCACCCGCTGGATGCGGGCCGGCAGCATGTAGTCGGGCAGCCGGTCGCGCAGATACGCGCGCAGTGCGGCGGGGGTGGTCTCCTCGTCGTCGGTGACGCAGGCGACGATGCGTGTCTCGCCGTCCTCGTTCTCGGCGTAGGCCCCCGCGTCGGTGACATCCGGTGCCTTGCGCAGGGTGGCCTCGATCTCCTCCAGTTCGACGCGGTAGCCGCGCACCTTGATCTGGTTGTCGGAGCGGCCGGTGATCTCCAGCCCGGAGTCCGGGAGCGTGCGGCCGCGGTCGCCGGTGCGGTAGTGCAGGACGCCGGCGTCGTCGGTGGTGAAGCGGTCCTCACCGTCGCCGCCGACGTAGCCGAGGGCCAGTGGCGGTCCGGACACCCACACCTCGCCGGTCGCACCGGGCGGCAGCCGCCGGCCGAGCCGGTCGCGGACCGAGAGCGAGGCGCCCGCCACCGGGCCGCCGACGGGGACGCGTTCGGCGCCGGCGGGCAGTCGGGCGGTGTCGTAGGCGGCGACGTTGGAAGCGGTCTCCGTCATGCCGTACAGGTTGAGCAGGGTGGCGTCGGGCCAGAGCTCGCGGAAGCGCAGGACGGTGTCCACGGGCAGGACGTCGGCGCCGCTGGTGACCAGGACCGGCCGGTGTCCGCCGGGGTGTCCGGCGCTCTCCTCCAGCAGTCCGGCGATCAGCTGCGGGGTCAGGAAGAGGTGGGTGATCCGTTCCTCGCGGACGGTGGCGGCGAAGAGCGCCGGGTCGAGGAGTTCGTCGGTGGCGAGCACGACGGACGGGACGCCCCTGAGCAGTCCGCCCAGCAGTTCCCAGGGCGAGGCGACCAGTGCCAGGGACTTCTGGACGGCGAGCACCGCGTTCTCGGGGAACGGGTGGTCCCGCCACATCCATTCGAGCCGGCCGCGGACCGAACGGTGGCTGATGCGTACGCCCTTGGGGTTTCCGGTCGTCCCCGATGTGTAGACGATGTGGAACAGCGCGTCCTCGTCGGGCTCCTGCTCCGGCGCCTGGTGCAGCGGTCCCTTGGTGAGGGGCGCCAGGGTGACGCGGGGTGCGTCCAGGGTGGGGAACTGGTCGAGTCCGGGCTCGGCGAGCACACAGTGCGGTCCGGTCTCCTCCACCATCCGGCGCTGCCGCCGCACGGGGATCGCGGGGTCCAGACCGAGGTAGGCGGCCCCCGTCTTCAGTACGGCGAGCACCCCGGCGACGGCGGCCGGGCCGCGCTGGGCGGCGAGTGCCACCAGCGAGCCGGGGCCGGTGCCCTTGGCGGTGAGCCGGGCGGCCAGCCGGCCGCTCCATTCGTCGAGTTCGCGGTAGCTGACGCCGGTGCCGGCGTGGCGCAGGGCTGTGGCCCGGGGGTGGGCCGCCACCTGTTCGGCGAAGCGTTCCAGCAGGGTCGGCGTGGTCATCGGTGATCGTCTCCGGGCAGCAGATCGAGGGAACGAACGGTGGTGTGCTCGGCGCGCCGCGGGTCGGTGAGGGCCCGCAGCGCGATCAGGGTGGACTCCAGGACGTTGCGGGCTGCCGGTGCGTCGAGGAGTTCCTGCTGGTAGGCGTACTGGAGCAGCAGCCGGCCGGGGCCGTGCGGCTGGACGTACAGGGCGCAGTCGTACTTGGTGTAGCCGGTGTCCAGTTCGACGAAGCGGAACCGGACGTCCGATGCGGTGGTGGCGCGCGCCGGGTAGGGCAGCATGTTGAGCATGGTCTGGAAGACCGGGGTCGCCGACGAGCTGCGTGAGGCGGCCGGGAGCCTTCGCAGCGTCCAGCCGAAGGGATACTCGGCGGCGGCGTACGCGTCGTACACCGTCTCCCGTACCTGTGCGGTGAATTCGGTGAGGGTGGCGGCCGGGTCGATGTCCAGGCGCAGCGGCAGCATGGCGAGGGTGAAGGCGGGCACATCGGCGGTCTCCGGCCGTTCCCGCCCGGCCATCGGGGCGCCGACGACCACTTCGTCGGTGTCGCCGTAGTAGCTCAGGGCCAGTGCGTAGGCGGCCAGCAGAGGTACGAACGCGGTGGCGGATGCGGCGAGCGCGGTGGCGTGCAGGCGCCGGGACAGCTGCTCGTCCAGGACGGCCTCGGTGATCTCGCCCCGGTAGGTGGGGGTGGCGGGGCGCTGCTTCTGGGCGATCCCGAGTGCCGGGAGGTCGCCCGCGAGCCGGCGCAGCCAGTACTCCCCCGCCTCGGCGACCTCCTCGCCGGCCAGCCGCTCGGCCAGGTGGTCGAGATAGCGGTCGTAGCGGGTGGCGCGTTCGGGGTCGGGTGCGTCGGGCCGCTGTTCGTAGAGTTCGGCCAGCCGCTGGAACAGCACGGTCGCTCCCCAGCCGTCGAGGAGCAGTTCGTGCATGGTGACCAGGAGCCGGTGCTGTCCGCCGGGCAGCCGGAACAGCTCCGTCCGCAGGGCCGGTTCGCCGAGCAGGTCGAAGGGTCTGGCCGCCTCCTCGGCGGCCAGTGTGCGGAACTCCTCGGGGTGGACGTCCCGGGCGCTCGCGGGTAACGGGACCTCCCAGTGCGGGTAGTGGTGCACCACTTCCCGCCCGTCGGCCTCGTCGGTCTCGGCGAACCGGGCGAGGAGCAGCGGATTCTCCGCGAGCAGCAGCTGCCAGGCCCGGCCCAGCCGTGCCACGTCGAGGGGTCCGTCGAGTTCCAGGGAGCCCTGGTAGCTGTAGTAGGGGCTGAGCGGGTCGAGCCGCCAGTGGAAGTACACGCCCGCCTGCTGCGGGGTGAGCGGCCGGGTGCGCGGCCCGTCGTCGCGTGCCGTTACGGTGCGGACGCCGCTCGTGTGCCGCCGGTCCCGGCCGAGCGCGGCGAGTGCGGCGGGGCTGCCGTCGCGCAGTACGTCGCGCAGGCCTGCCGCCGAGCCCGTTTCGCGCAGGGCGGCGACCAGTCGCATGGCGAGCAGCGAGTCGCCGCCCAGTTCGAGGAACTTGTCGTGCCTGCCGACCCGGCCGGTGCCGAGGAGTCCGGCGACGAGGGCCGCGATCACGGTCTCCGCCCCGTCGCTCGGTGAAACGTAGGGGCGGGTGCCGGGGCGGCTGCGGCGGGGTGGTGCGGGCAGGGCCTTGTAGTCCGTCTTGCCGTTGCGGGTGAGCGGGAGCCGGGGCAGTACGACGAAGGTGTGCGGCACCATGGGCGCGGGCAGCCGTTCGCTCAGCCGGGCGCGCAGTGATTCCTCGGCCGGTTCGTCGCCGGAGGCGGTGACGTAGGCGACGAGCCGGGGCGGCTGGGGGGCCGCCGGGGTGTGGGCGCTCTCCCGGGCGACCAGGGCCCCGGTGTCGTCGGGGGTGTGGACGACGACGGCACAGGCGGCGACGCCGGGGTGAGCGCCGAGCACCGCCTCGATCTCGGCGAGTTCCATGCGTACGCCGCCGAGTTTCACCTGCCGGTCCACCCGGCCGAGGTACTCCAGTTGGCCGTCGGGCAGTACGCGGACCGCGTCCCCGGTGCGGTAGAGGCGGCCGCCGTCGGCGGAGAAGGGGTCGGTGAAGAAGGCGCGTGCGGTGCGCTCCGGGTCTCCGAGGTAGCCGCGGCCCACGACGAGCCCTCCGACGAACAGCTCCCCCGTCTCGCCGTGCGCGCAGGCGTGCCACTGCCCGTTCTCCTCGCGCAGTACGTACAGGTCGGCGTTGCCGATGGGTGAGCCGATCGGCAGATGGCGCACTCCTGCGGCCGGTGGGCCGAGTTCGGCGTGCGTGACGTCGTCCGAGCACTCGGTGGGTCCGTAGGCGTTGAGCAGCCGGATGCCCGGCATGGTCTCGTGCCACCGCCGGGCCAGGGCGGGTGGCAGCGCCTCGCCGGTGGCCACCATCCAGCGCAGCGCGCCGGGCCGTGCTCCCGCGCCCTGTTGGGCGTCCAGCAGGAAGCGGATCAGCGTGGGCACGGTCTCCAGCACCGTGGTTCCGCGTCCGCGCAGCTCCGCCAGCAGCAGGGCGCCGTCCTGTGCCTGCTCGTCGGCGAAGATCTGGACCCGGCCGCCGACCAGCAGCGGGGCGAGCATCTGCCAAACGGAGATGTCGAAGCTCAGTGGTGCGGTCTGGGCCAGCCGGTCGTCGGCGCTCAGCCCGAGGTCGTCGACCTTGGCCCAGAGGTGGTTGAGCATCCCCCGGTGCTCGACGACCGCGGCCTTGGGGCGGCCGGTGGAACCCGAGGTGTAGAGGACGTAGCGCACCTCGTCGGGGGCGGGCGGTGCGGTCCGGGGGTACGGGCGGTCCGCCGGTCGCGGTGTGGTGGTGGGTACGCCGGCTGCGCGGGCGCCCTTGACCAGTTCCCCGCTGTCGGCCGGTTCGCCGGTGGTCAGCAGCAGGGCGGCGCCGCTGTCGGTGAGCAGGGATTCGACCCGGGCGGCGGGCCAGCCCGCGTCGACCGGCAGATAGACGGCGCCCAGCAGTTCCAGGGCGAGGAACGCCGTGATGACGTCGGCGCCGCGCCGGCCGCCGACCGCGACGATCTGCCCCTGCGAGATCCCGGCGGCCGCCAGCCGTCCGGCGGTGCGGCGCATCAGGTCGGCCAGCCGGCCGTATCCGATGGATGCCTCGCCGTCCTCGATCGCGGTCCGGTCGGGGTGCGCGGCGGCGAACCGCTCGACGTAGGCGTGGACCCCTTCGTCCAGCGCGTAGGGTTCGCGGCGGGTGAGTGCCGCGGCGACGGCGCGCTCCCGCGCCCCCTCGGCCAGCGGGAGCTGCGGGTAGTGCTCGGGCAGGCCGGTCACCGGACCGCCCACTTCTCGGCCGTGACCAGCAGGTACTCGACGGGCACGCCCGTGCCGCGGGCGTCCGTGGTGTGGAATCCCTCGGTCATCTCGACCATTTCCGCGCGCAGTTCCTTCCATCGCGAGGGCGGCGAGATGGTGTTCTTCGCCGCGATGCAGGGTCCGAAGCAGTTCTCGAAGAAGGTCACCAGGTCCTCGGCCGCGGTGAACGGGTAGAAGAGTTCCCGGCGTTCGGAGGTGACCGTGAATTCGGGGCCCAGCAGCTCGGCGAGGTAGTCCGGTGATCCCCACAGCATGGGCTGTCCCTGGTGGCCGTTGGGCGAGGGGAAGTAGGCGGAGAGGATCTCCTGGAAGTGCGCGGTCCAGCTGCGTGCCGTCCAGTTGCACATGCCGATCCGGCCGCCCGGCCGCAGCACCCGGGCCATCTCCCCGCCGGAGGCTGCGTGATCGGGCGCGAACTGGATCCCGTAGGTGGAGGTCACGAGGTCGAACGAGGCGTCGGCGAAAGGGAGCTCCTGGGCGTCGCCGCGGCGCAGCTCCACCTTGACGCCGGCCTGTGCGAACCGTTCGCGGGCGTCGGGGAAGAACTCGTCCGTGAGATCCAGCCCGGTGACGGAGCAGCCGCGCAGCGCGGACAGCAGGGCGACGTTGCCGTTGCCGGTGGCGATGTCGAGATGGACAGTGTCCGGGGCGGGGGCGAGCCGGTCGACCAGTTCGACGGCGCCCGGTCGCAGCAGATCGGCGACGTGCCGGTACTCCCCGTACGACCACATGGTGCGGTTGATCTCCTGGATGTTCTGATCGATCGTCATGCGGATCCCCTCAGAGCGTGAGCCGGGTGCCGATTCCGGCGGCTTCGGCGCGGGCGTGGATGCGGTCGGCCACGGCGACGTCGAGGATCGACATCCCGAACGGGTTGCTGACGACGATCTCGTCCTGGTCGCGGCGGCCGGGGTGGCGTCCGGCGATCACGTCGCCGAGCGTGCCGTCGACGGGGCGGGCCCCGGGCCGCGCGGTCACTCCCTGGCGCGGAGTGCCGTCGGGGCCGAGCAGGGTGCCCGCCCGGTGCATCCGGCCGAGCAGCCGGCGCGGGTCGTCCCGGACCAGGCTCCAGTCGTCGACGATCACCGTGCCGGCCGCGAGCACGGCGGCCTCGGTGAGGTCGTCCAGCGAGACATGGCAGACCAGCGCGCCCGGCCGCAGCCAGTCCGGCTCGATGTATCCCCGGGTCACCGTGGTGACGGGCACGACGACTTCGGCGTCCCGGACCGCCTCGCGCGGCCCGTCGGCGACGGCCGTCTCGATGTCCGGCGCTGCGGGCAGCGTGGCGATGTGGTGGGCGACGGACTTCGCCCGGTCGGGTGCCACGTCGTACAGCGTGATGCGGCGCAGGGTGGGCACGGTGCGCAGCAGCAGCGCGATGTGTGCCTGCGCGAGGGCGCCGCAGCCGAGGAGTGCCAGTCCGCGCGGTTCTGCCACCGCGAGGTGGCGCACGGCGAGTGCGGTCACCGCCGCGGTGCGCATCGCGCTGATGTAGGCGGCCTCCATCACGGCGCGGGGACGGGCGGTCTCCGGGTCGAGGAGCAGGGTGAAGCCCTGGGCGCGGGGTATGCCGCGCGCCGGGTTGCCGATCGAGGCGTTGATGGTCTTCATCCCGATGACCGGCGCCCGCCCCTCCTCGGTGAGCGCACCGGGCATGGCCAGCAGTCTGGCGGCGTCGCCCTGCGGGGTGGTCCAGCCGAGGTAGGCCTCCTCGGGCAGGACGGAGTGTCCGGCGGAGTGCAGCCTGAGCGCCTCGGCCACCGCCGCCACGATGTCCACGTCGCGCGCGGCCTCGATGACGTCCGCGCGGGTCAGATGGCGGAAGTGGCTGTCGGGGTATTGCTCGAAGTCCATGGCGGGCGGGGCTCCTTGGCGAGGTGGTGGTTGCGGTGAGGCGGTACGGGGCGGGCTCAGCCGCCGGTGGCGGGTGCCGTGCGGAGCATCACGAAGGGGACGAGCGCTCCGAGCAGCAGTACACCGGCGAGCAGGATCCAGCCCGCGGTGCCGAGGGCGAGGACGACGCCGGTCATCAGCACCGGGCCGGCGACCCGGTTGGCCACGGTGCGGCTGGTGTTGAACAGCACCAGGTAGGCGCTGCGCGCCCCCTCCGGTGCCAGGTCGAAGGAGAGGGTCCACGAGGCACCGACCTGGAGCAGTTCGGCGAAGGTCAGCAGGACGACGGCCGCGCCCAGCACCAGCAGCGCCCGGCGTGCCCCGAAGCCGGGAGCGGCGGCGAAGGCGAGGGCGCCGCCGCTGAGCAGCAGCGCCGCGGCCGCGTAGGAGAACCAGGCCCGGCGGGTGGTGCTGTAGCAGCGGTTGAGCGGGTACTGGAGGGCGATGCACAGCACGGTGTTGACGGCGTACAGGACGCCGACGTAGCGCTCCGGCACGTCGGTCTCGGTGACGAGCCAGAGCGGGAAGGCCACGTTGAGGACCGGCATCCACAGCGACACCAGTGCGTTGTACGCGGTGAAGCCGAACAGCCGGCGGTCCTTCAGCAGCTCCGCCACCCGGGCGCCGCCGGCCGCGGTCGTGGCTTCCTCGCGACGCGCGGTGGCGTACACCGCGGCCACCGCGACGTAGGCGAGCGCGCCGCCGATCAGCAGTGGCCGGAAGGCTCCGGGCGATCCGGAGCCCAGGGCGACCCCGGCGATCAGCCCGCCCAGGCTGATGCCGAGGTTGACGACGGTGCGCTGCACGGCCATGACCTTCGCGCGCAGGCTCTCGGGGGCGCGCGCGCCGACGTACGACTGGACCAGTGGGGGCGAGGACTGTTCGGTGACGGCGATGACGGAGACCACGAGGAGGAAGCTCCACCAGCCGTCGACCCACAGGTAGCCGACGGTGGCCAGGGCGCGCAGCAGCATCACACCGATCAGCACCGGCTTCGGTCCGTGGCGTGCGGCCAGCCGGGCGATGGGTACGGCGGCGGCGAGGGCCACTGCGCCGCCGATGGTCAGGCCGGTGCCGACGGTCGCGGTGCCGAGGTGGGCGACCTTCACGAAGTAGATGGTCGAGACGGCGAGGAAGAGTCCCGTTCCGGTCCACTCGATCAGCGTGGCGGCCTGCACCAGCGGCAGGAACTGCCGGTGGCCGGGGCGCGTCCGCTGCTGGTCGAGGGTGGCGCTCGTGCCCATGTTCAGTGCTCCTGGTGCTTCCGGTCGAAGAAGAGTCCTTCGCTGCGCAGTTGTTCCACGGCGGAGGTGATCTCCTTGGCGACACCCTGTTCGTTCGCCCAGTTGTCGGAGTAGAGGGTGTCGCGGTACTTGGCGCCGCCGTCCGCGGCCAGGCAGACCGCGAGCCGGCCGTCGGTCCCGGCCGCCTCCTGGTCGGTGAGCATCGCGCGGACCGCGCAGCCGCTGGAGCCGCCGAGTGCGATCCCGATGTCCTCGGCGATGATCCGGCAGACGGCGATCGCCTCGATGTCGTCGACGTGCACCGCGCGGTCGTAGCTGTGCGGTGTCCTCAGGAAGACGGACGGACGGCTGGCCCCGATGCCCGGGACCAGGCGCCGTCCGGCACTGCCCGAGACGGCCAGTGAGCCGCGTACGTCCACTGCTATCGCGGTCACGTCGGGCCGGTGCTCGCGCAGGTGGGCGCTGATGCCCGCGAGGGTGCCGCCGGTGGAGACCGGTACGTACACGGAGCCGAGTTCCGGTCCCGCCTGCTCGGTGAGCTCGGGTCCGGTGGTGCGCCGGTGGATGGCGGGCGCGGCCCAGTTCCCGTACTGGTCGGGCCAGCGGTATCCGGGGTTGTCCGCGCACAGTTCGCGTACCCGGCTCAGCCGGCTCAGCAGATAGCCGCCCAGTCCGTCGGGCCGGTCGACGACGATGACCCGCGCTCCGCTGTCGGTGAGACTGCGGCGGGTGGAGTGCGGGGTCTTGAGGTCGACCACGGCGAGGAAGTCACAACCGAGGGCCGGCAGCAGCCGGGCCAGGGCGAGGCCCAGGTTGCCCGATGTGGATTCCACCACCACCGTGCCGGGGACGAGGGGCTGTTCGTCGTGCAGCGACCGCAACAGACCGACGGCGCTGCGGTCCTTCACCGATCCGGTGGGACCGTGGTCCTCCAGTTTCAGTCCCAGCCGCCGGACCCGGCCCCGGTGGGTGACGTCCAGGCGGAGCAGAGGAGTTGAGCGGAGGGCCCGTGCCAGGACGGGATTGACACGCGACACGGCTTCTCCCTGTGCGATGCGTCGTGCGACCAAGGCGGTGGAGCGACCGGCCGTCCCGGCGCGCGCTCTCAGACCTTAGGCGGGCGGCCCCCGGTGTCACCACGGGCACTGCGGCGCGCGCGTGTCGCCGTTGGCCAGAACAGCGCTTGACGCCCCGTCGGTTCCGTCCGCGGGCCCGCGAACGCCGAGGAACGGTCCGGTGCCGCGGCGGGCCCGGGGCGCACACACGCAGTCGAAATGGCCGGTTCGTCGCCGGTCCGCGAACCCGGGGGACGCGACCGGCACGACCTCTCCCGAGGGCCTGTTATCTTTACGTGACTTCGCGACAGAACTCTCGGTCATGCTTTGGCCTTTGATCTGTTGGCGTCGATGTGCCGGCGTGTGGCGGCGGACGTTCAATGACCACTGCACGGGCGCGGTCGCGGTCTGCGGCCGGCCCGGCCTGTCAGGGCTGGACGGAATGACACAGCACAACAGATTCAGCAGGGCGGCGCTGACCGCACGAGCGGTGCTGGTCCCGGGGACCGGGCGCCGGAAGCAGGCGAAGAAGCGCCCGCTCGCCCGCAGGCCGCGCAGACCGGACTACCCTCGCGCGGGCCGGCACGGCTGGCGAAGATGGGTGCCCTCGTGGCGACTGGCCCTGGGCTCGGTGCTGATGTTCACCGCGACACTGGCGACCGTGGTGGGAATCGCCTACGCCCGTACGGACGTACCCGAGGACCTCAACGCCTTCGCCACCCAGCAGGACACCGTCTACTACTGGGCCGACGGCACGCCGATGGCACGGACCGGCTGGGTGAGCCGCCAGGAGATGCCGCTCTCGAAGATCCCCGAGCACGTGCGGTGGGCCGTACTGGCCGCGGAGAACGCCGACTTCTACTCCGACCACGGCATATCGATGCAAGGGATCACCCGCGCGCTGTGGCGCACGGTCGGCGACGGGGACACCCAGGGCGGGTCGACCATCACCCAGCAGTACGTGAAGAACGTCTATCTGTCGCAGGACCAGTCCTTCTCACGGAAGTTCACCGAGATGCTGCTGGCGGTCAAGCTGGACCGCCGCCTGAGCAAGGACAAGATCCTCCAGGAGTACCTGAACACCAGCTGGTTCGGCCGGGGCACCTACGGTCTCCAGCGCGCCTCGCAGGCCTACTACGGCAAGGAGGTCACCCAACTCAACGCCAGCGAGGGCGCCTTCCTCGCCTCGCTGCTCAAGGGCGCCTCGCTGTACGACCCGGCGGTCAACCCCGCCAACCGTGAGCGGGCCGTCGAGCGCTGGCGGTGGACGCTGGACCGCATGGTGACGATCGGCAGGCTGAGCCCGGCCGAACGGGCCACGTACACCACCTTCCCCGAGCCCAGGCCCCCGCACCGGCCCAACAGCGCGGGCGGGCAGGACGGCTATCTCGTGCAGCTCGCCGAGTCCTACGCCAAGCGGGCCGGCCACATCTCCGACGCACGCTTCGACCTCGGCGGCTACCAGATCTACACCACGTTCGAGAAGCCGCGGATGACCGCCCTCACCCGGTCCGTCCGCGACGCGCGCAAGGCCCTCGATCCCCGGCGGCGCAAGGCCGACCGCTCCGTCCGCTTCGGCGCGTCGACCGTCGCCCCGGACGGCCGGATCCTCGCGGTGTACGGCGGACCGGACTTCGAGAAGCAGGCCTTCAACGAATCCAACGCGGGCACCGTCCCGGCCGGTTCGGCGTTCACCCCCTTCGTCTACGCCGCCGGCCTCCAGCACGGTGTGACGCACGAACGCAACGGCCCGCGCTCCACCGTCACACCGGCGACCGAGTACGACGGCGACGACGACATACCCGTCATGACACCCGAGGGCCCCTACTGGGACCGCAGCGGGAAAATGGTCAAGGGCGACAACGACGGTGACAAGTCCTTCGGCCGGATCAGCCTGCACGACGCCATGGCGAAGTCGGTGAACTCCCCCTTCCTCCAGCTCGGCATGGACGCGGGGCTGAAGCTGGTCCGCAGCACGGCCGAGGCGTCGGGGCTGCTCCCCTCCAGCTTCGGCCCGCCCGTCCCGGCGTTCGCGATGGGCAACTCCACCCCCAGCGCCATCCGGATGGCGGACGCGTACGGCACCTTCGCGGCCCGCGGGATGCACACGGATCCGTACTCGGTCGGCAAGGTCACCCGCAACGGCGAACCGGTCCGGCTCGACCTGCCCAAGCCCCGACGCGCCGTCCGGTCCGACGTCGCCGACGAGATCACCGGATCGCTCACCCGGCCCTCCACACGCAAAGTCGCGCCCGCCGGCCCGGTCGCCGTCAAGGCCGGAACCACCGAGGACGACACCGCACGCTGGCACGTCGGGTACGGCCCGACCGCCTCCACCGCCGTCGTCGTCTACCGCATGGACCTGGCGAAGAGCCTCGCCCCGCTGCCGCTCAAGGGCCTGGCGGGCGGCCCTGCGGACGACGGGAAGCTGCCGGCCCTGATCTGGAACACATACACGGAAGCCATGACGAAGTGACAGAGACCAGAGTGAAGTCGACCGCACGCCGGATACGGGCCCGCCTCACCCCCCGCATCGTCCTGGGGCTCGCCGTGTGTCTTGTGGTGTCGGGTTCCGCGGCTCTGGTGCCGCTGCTGTCCGACGAGACGTCGGGCACCCGCACCCCGGAGCAGGGCACCAGCACCGTCGCCGCACCGACGCCGACCGCCAGGGAGCATCACGGGAGCGGCGGGGGCACCAAGGAGAAGGAGTGGGACGGAAAGGTCAAGATCCTGGGCGACGGCTCCACGTCGTACACCGGTCCGCAGCCCTCCCAGCTCAAGGCCGAGCGGCTCAAGCCGGGCGAGCGGCCGCCGCAGTTCGTGGTGTTCTCGTGGGACGGCGCGCTGGAGGGCGACGACCACATGTTCTCGCGCTTCCGCCGGGCGGCGAAGGAGAGCAACGCGCACATGACGTTCTTCCTCACCGGCATCTATCTCCTCCCGAAGGAGAAGCGGGACCTCTACCACCCGCCGCAGCACAAGGCCGGCTCCGCCGCCATCTCGTACCCCACGCGCGAGCACATCCGGATGACGCTGGAGCAGCTCGGCGGCGCCTGGCGTGAGGGCAACGAGATCGGGTCGCACTTCAACGGCCACTTCTGCGAGAAGAAGGGCGGTGGGGACTGGAGCAAGGACGAGTGGATCAGCGAGATCGGGCAGTTCTACTCCTTCGTGCAGAACTGGAAGACGAACACCGGCTACAAGGACCTCGACCCGCTCCCCTTCGACCCCACCCGTGAGGTCGTCGGCGGTCGGGCCCCCTGCCTGGAGGGCCAGAAGGCCCTGCTCCCGGCGTCCAAGCCGTTCGGCTGGCGCTACGACGCGAGCTCCCCGGGCGACTTCCAGGTCTGGCCGTCCAAGAAGAACGGCATCTGGGACCTGCCGCTGCAGATGCTGCCGTTCCCCGGCAAGGACTTCCAGGTGCTGTCCATGGACTTCAACTTCCTCTACAACCAGTCCGGGGGCAGCACCGAGGGCGACCCCGCGAAGTACGAGACGTGGCGCAAGGAGGCACGGGACGCCTACGTCGCGGGCTTCGACCGGGTGTTCCACGGCAGCCGCGCACCGCTGTTCATCGGGAACCACTTCGAGGACTGGAACGGCGGGATATACATGGACGCCGCCGAGGACACCATGCGGGAGGTCTGCCCCCGCAAGGAGGTCCGCTGTGTGTCCTTCCGCGAACTGACCGACTGGCTCGACGCGCAGGATCCCAAGGTCCTCGCGCAGTGGCGGACCCTCGACCCCGCCCAGCCGCCCAGCTGGAAGCAGTAGGCGGCACGCCCGGGATGCGCGGCTGCGGGAGCCGCGCATCCCGGGCGCCGTGACGTCCGCGGTCAGTTCGCCTTCTCGACGAACTCCGTGGTGTACGTCTTGGCGAGGTCCACCTCGGCGTTCTTCAGGTTCGGGTTGAAGGCCTTCAGGACCCGCTCGACGGTGGCGGGTCCGTCGGGGGGCATGACACCGTCCTTGGTGAACATGGGCAGTGTGCTCTTGATCGCCTGCGCGTAGAGGGCCTTTCCGCCGCCCTGGGCGTAGTCGGCGGGCATCTTCGCGGCGATCTCGTCGGCACTGTGCGTGGACATCCACTTCAGCGTTCTGACGAAGGCGTTGGCCAGCTTCTGGACGGTCTCCTTGTGGCTGTCGACCCATTCGGTCTGCATGTAGAGGCTGGACGACGGGTAGAGCCCGCCGAGCGCCTGCTTGGAGCCCTCGGGGGTCCGCATGTCGATGAGGATCCTGCCGAGCTTCTTGTCCAGGATGGTGGCGACCGTGGGATCGGTGGTCATGCCGCCCTCGATGGAGCCCTGTTGGAGGGCGGAGATGAACGTCTGTCCCGCGCCCACGGCCACGGGGGTGAATTCACTCGTCTTCACGCCGTTGCTCACGGCCAGGTACTTCGTCAGGAAGTCGGTCGAGGAGCCGATGCCCGTGACCCCGAGCTTCTTGCCCTTGAAGTCCTTGGCCGAACGGACCTCCCCCGCCGCCTTGTCGGAGACGATCTCGACCTCGCCGGGGGCCTGGGAGAACTGGACGACCGACTCGACCTGCTTGCCCTTCACCTGGAGGTCGAGGGTGTGGTCGTAGAAGCCGACCGTGCCCTGGACGTCGCCGGAGACCAGCGCCGTCTCGGCCTGCACGCCCGCGGGTTCGGTGAGCAGCTGGACCGACACTCCTTCTTCCTCGAAGTAGCCGAGCCGCTCGGTCAGCATCGCCGGCAGGTAGATCACCTTGTCGAGACCACCGACCATGATCTTCACCTTGTCGCCCTTGCCGCCGGAGGCCGGATCGCCGCCACCGCAGGCGGTCAGGCTGGTCAGGGCAAGTACACCGGCGACGGCGACGGCCGGGATCCGGGTGGATGCACGCATCTGATTCACGTCCTTGTGAAGAAACAATCTGGGCAGGGATGGTGACGGACTGTCAGCGATCGGCACCGGCGTCGGCCGGCTTCCAGCGGAAGAGCCGCTTCTCCAGGAAGGTCAGCAGGCCTTCGGCCAGCAGCGCGACGATCGCGAGAATGACCATCGCGGCGTAGACACCGGCGGCGTTGAACGTGCCCTGGGACGCGGCGACCAGCAGGCCGAGCCCCTTGGTGGCCCCGATGTACTCGCCGACGATCGCGCCGATGAGTGCGAAACCGAAGCTCACATGGAGACTGGTGAAGATCCACGAGGTGGCGGAGGGGATCACCACCTGAAGGGTGACCTGGCGGTTACTGGCGCCCAGGATGCGGGAGTTGGCGACGAGATCGCGGTCGACCTCCCGTGCGCCCTGGAACGCGTTGAAGAAGACCGGGAAGAAGACAAGAACGACCGCGGAGGCGACCTTCGACGCCGGGCCGAGTCCGAACCAGATGAGGAAGATCGGGGCGAGCACGATCCGGGGCAGCGCGTTGAGCACCTTGATGTACGGGCCCAGCACATCGGCGGCGAACCGGACACGGCCCAGCGCGATCCCGAGCAGCACACCGGCGAACACACCGATGACCCAGCCGAGCAGCGCTTCGTAGAGCGTGTACCAGATCTGCTCCCAGAGGGAACCCTGGGCGGTGCCGTCCACGACCCAGGTACGGATCTGGTCCCAGATCCGGGACGGCATGGAGAAGTTGAACGGGTCGATGACTGCGGTACGGGCCAGCCATTCCCACAGCCCGACGACCGCGAGGAGCACCGCGACCCGGCTCGCGGCCACCAGGTACTTGCGGTTCCTGGCGGCCCTGGCGCGGGCCCGGGTCCGTTCGGTCTTCGTCACGGCGGCGCTCGCGGTGATGGTGTCAGGCGACATCGAGGGCACCTCGCTCACGGGTGATGCGGACCTCTTCGCCGAGCGAGGACCAGATCTCCCGGTAGATCTCCACGAACCGGGGCTCCAGCCGTACCTGCTCGACCTTGCGGGGGCGGGGCAGGCCGATCTCGAAGACCTCCTTGACCGTGGCCGGTCCCGCGGTCATGACCACCACCTTGTCGGCCAGCGCGATGGACTCCTCCAGGTCGTGGGTGACGAAGACGACGGAGGCGCCGGTGCCGGCCCACAGCTCCAGCAGCTCGTCCGACATCAGGGCTCTGGTCTGCACGTCGAGCGCGGAGAACGGCTCGTCCATGAGCAGGATCTCGGGGTCGTTGACGAAGGTGGCCGCGAGCGCGACGCGCTTGCGCTGACCGCCCGACAGCTGATGGGGGTAGCGGTCCTCGAAGGAGGAGAGACCGACCCTGGCGAGCCACTCCCGGGCCCGCTCCCTCGCCTCGGGCTTGGGCACACCGCGGAAGCGGGGGCCCGCCATCACATTGGACAGCACGGTCCGCCAGGGGAAGACGGCATCCTGCTGGAAGACGAAGCCGACCTTGTCGCCGATGCCGCGCACCGGCTCGCCGGCCACCAGCACCTCGCCCTCGGTGGGCTCCTCCAGTCCGCTGACCAGGGTCAGCGTGGTCGACTTGCCGCATCCGGTGGGGCCCACCACGGCGACGAACTCGCCACGCCCGATGGTGAGGTCCAGGTCCCGTACGGCGGTGTGGAGCGCCCCCGACGGAGTCCGGAACGCTTTGCTCACCCCCCGCAGTTCGATGGCGGGGCTCGTTTCGCTTTTCATGGAGCGGGACGCTAGAGGCGCCCCGAGGACGCGGGCACCCTTGCGCCCACAACTCGGGGTTCTGCTCATATCCCGGGGTTCTGCTCGTTCTGCTCACGGCCCCGGCAACGAATGCGCCACGAGGACTGGTCATCGGCGAGCGCGACGTTTACGTTGCGTTCACACGAGGACGAAACGGAGCATCATGTTCCTGGCCGGCGGAAGGCAGAGGGCGAGTACATGCGCATTCACTGGCCGCGCCGTGTCTTCGCCCAGGTCCTCCTCACCCAGGTGGTCATCACCACCGGCGTGATCATGCTCGTCACGGGGCTCTTCCTCGCCCCGCTCAGCCATCAGCTCGACAACCAGGCGATGCACCAGGCCCTGTCCATCGCCCAGACCACCGCCGCCGAACCCGGTCTGGTCCGGGATCTGAGGAGCACCGACCCCAGCCCCGGCGGACCGGTGCAGGCCGAGGCGGAGCGGATCCGGCGGGCCACCGGGGCGTTGTACATCGTGGTGATGGACACCCGCGGGGTGCGCTGGTCGCACACCGACATCGCGCAGATCGGCAGGCATGTCTCGACCGACCCCAGCACGGCGCTGGGCGGCCGGGAGATCATGCAGATCGACGACGGAACCCTGGGCCGGTCGGCACGGGCCAAGGTCCCGCTCCGCGACCGGCGGCAGGACATCGTGGGCGCCGTGTCGGTGGGTATCGCCTACGACAGCGTCCACGACCGGCTGCTGGGCGCGATCCCCGGTCTGCTGCTGTACTCCGGAGCGGCGCTCGCCGTCGGGGTGCTGGCCGCCCTGGCCGTGTCGCGGCGGCTCCAGCGCGGCACGCACGGGCTCGCCTTCGCCGACATCTCCGCGTTGCTGGACGAGCGCGAGGCCATGCTGCACAGCATCCGCGAGGCGGTGCTCGCACTGGACGCCCGGGGCCGGATCCGGCTGCTCAACGACGAGGCGCAGCGGCTGCTCGATCTGGACCAGGACGCGGTCGGACGCGCGCTGGGCGAGGTGCTGCCGCCGGGCCGTACGGCACAGGTGCTGACGGGACGGGTCGACGGCGCGAACCTGATCACCGTCTGCCGGGGCCGGGTACTGATCGCCAACCGCATGCCCACCGGCGACGGCGGGGCGGTGGTCACCCTGCGCGACCGTACCGAGCTGGAGCTGCTCGGCCGTGAACTGGACTCCACGCACGGCCTGTTGGATGCGCTGCGCGCCCAGGACCACGAGCACGCCAACCGGCTGCACACCCTGCTGGGGCTGCTGGAGCTGGGCAGACACGATGCCGCGGTGGAGTTCGTCGAAGAGGTGACCAGCGGTCACCGGGCCTCGGCGGAACAGGTCGCGGAGCGCGTCAACGACCCCCTGCTGTCCGCCCTGCTGGTGGGCAAGTCGGCCATCGCGGCGGAGCGGGGCGCGTCCCTGCGCGTCTCGCCGGGCACCCGGCTGCCGGACGTGGTGGTGGACCCGCGCGATCTGGTGACCGTACTGGGCAATCTGATCGACAACGCGCTGGACGTCGCCACACTCGTCGAGGTCGAACTGCTGGCCGAGGGCAGTACGGCGGTGCTGCGGGTCAGCGACAACGGTCCGGGGGTGCCTCCCGGAATGCGTGAGCAGATCTTCACCGAGGGCTGGTCCACCAAGGAGCCCCCCGCCCACCGCGGACGCGGGCTGGGCCTGGCGCTGGTGCGCCGGCTGGCCGAGCGCTACGGTGGCGCGGCCCGCGTCACGGCCCGGGCCGGCGGCGGCGCGGTCTTCACCGTGGTCCTGCCCGAGGCACTCACCGTCCGGCCGCTGACAGAAGTGGGAGAGTCGCGATGATCGATGTCCTGGTGGTGGACGACGATTTCCGGGTTGCCGAGATCAATGCCGCGTACGTGGCCAGGATCCCCGGCTTCCGGGTCATCTCCCGTGCGCACACCGCCGCTCAGGCGCTGTCGTTCCTGGAGCGCGACCATGTCGATCTGGTGCTGCTCGACCACTATCTGCCGGACGAGACGGGGCTGACGCTGGTGCGGCGGCTGCGCCAGCTCGGCCACCCGGCCGATGTGATCATGGTGACCGCGGCCCGTGACGTCGCGACCGTGCGCACCGCCATGCGGTACGGCGCGCTCCAGTACCTGGTCAAGCCGTTCAGCTTCAGCGGTCTGCGGTCCAAGCTGGAGAGTTACGCCGCCCTGCGCCGGACCCTGGAAGGGGTGGGCGGCGGCCGGGGCGAGGCCGGGCAGGAGCAGGTCGACCAGATCTTCGGCGCCCTGCGCACCACGGAGTCCGGCTCCGCGGCCGGGCTGCCCAAGGGGCACTCGGCGCCCACCGCGGATGTCATCCGCCATGTCCTGTCGGCCGCCGAGGGGCCGCTGTCCGCGCACGAGGTCGCCGCCCGGGCCGGTCTCAGCCGCTCCACCGCCCAGCGCTACCTCAAGTATCTGGAGGGCGCCGGCCGCATCAGCCTGAGCCTCAAGTACGGCGACACGGGCCGCCCCGAGCACCGCTACGCGTGGGCGAGGGCGAGCTGAGGGGCGTTCCGGCCGGAGCCGGCCGGGCGCCGGTCACGGCGCGTCTCAGCCGGCGGCCAGCGTCCGTTCCGCGAGCGTGTCCAGGGCCGACTTGATCTCCTCGACGCCGCGACCCCGTCCTCGCTGGTAGGCGAAGAGTTCGGGCTCCAGCGGGGCCAGCAGGATGTCACTGAGGGCGTCCGGACCCGGGACGCCCGCCTCCTTGACGAGCATGCGGACATGCGCGCGCCAGAAGCCGTACGCCCCGGTGGCGAACCGCGCGGAGCCGGACTCGGCGCCCAGGGTGAGGTGGATGTGCTGCTCCAGCAGGTCCGTCATCGCGGCGTAGAAGGCGGCCAGCCGTCGCGCGGGCGGCGCGCCGGGCCCCAGCGGCGGCTCCCCGCCGAGCAGTTTCTCCTGCAGCGCGCGTTCGTGTTCGTCCAGGAGCGCCGTGGCGATGGACGGGATGTCGGGGTACCGGCGGTAGAGCGTGCCCCGTCCCACGCCGGCCTCGCGGGCGACGGCCTCCATCGTCACGCTGCGCGGATCCCCGGCGGTGAAGAGCCGGTTCGCCGCGGCGAGCACCTTGGCCCGGTTCCTTGCCGCGTCCGCGCGTTCCATGGATCCCACCGTACAGGAATAAGTGGACAGCATGTCCGGTTACCCTGGTCGAGCTAAGCGGACACGATGTCCACTTAACGACTCCAGGGGGTACCCATGTCCGTACTGCTGCACATCGCCGCGAGCGCGCGGCGCGAATCCTTCAGCCGGGAACTGGGCGACGCCTTCGCCGCCGCCTGGCGGAGCGCGAATCCGTCCGGCACGTATGTGCTCCGCGACCTGCGCACCGACCCGGTACCGCAGATCGACGAGGCCTGGACCGAGCTCTGCGACCACGTCCTGCGGCACGGCATCACCGACATCGCCCGGTACGAGGAGGCGGTGCGCACCCCGGACCAGGCACGGGCCTGGGAGGTGCTGCGGCCGCTGCTGGCCGAACTGGTCGCCGCCGATGTCGTGTTGATCACGACACCGATGTACAACTTCACCGTCCCCGCCTCCCTGAAGGCGTGGATCGATCAGGTGACGTTCCCCAGGATGTCGCTGGCGGGGCGCCGCTTCGTGATCGCGTCCGCCCGGGGCGGGGCCTACGGTCCCGGCACCCCCCGCGAGCCGTACGACCACCAGGAGCGCTACCTGCGGGACTTCCTCGCGGGTCACTTCGCGGTCGACGACCCGGTCCTCCTGTCGACCGAACTCGTGAACTCCCGGACCGATCCCTCGCTCGTCGCCCGCCGCGCAGAGCACGACGAGTCGCGGGCGGCCGCCCTGGCTGCCGCGCGGGAACTGGGCGGAGGCATCCGATGAGCTGGCTGCTGCTGATCGGCGCCGGGCTGGTCGAGATCGCCTGGTCCCAGAGCATCGAGCCGACGCGGGGTTTCACCCGGCCGCTGCCGACGGTGGTGTGCGCCGCGCTCATGATCGGCGCGGTGTATCTGCTCGCCCGGGCCATGGAGGGGCTGCCGGTGGGCACGGCGTACGCGGTCTTCACCGGCATCGGCGCGATCGGGGCCATCGCCCTGGGCGTCCTCGTCCATCACGATCCGGTGAGTCCGGGGCGGCTGGCCGCGCTCGCCCTGATCGTTGGCGGTGTGGCGCTGGCGCGGATGACGACACCGGCCGCGTGACCGGTGGCCGCCCGCCCTCCCCGGCGGCATCGGGGAGGGCGGGCGCCGGGCTCGGCCGGTCCCGGTCGGGTCCGTGGCCCTCCGGCGACGGCGCCGACCACGTCCACCGGGACTTCGCCGGGGCGGGGCGCTGCTGCCTGGAGGGTGTCCTGCGGCAGTCCGCCGGAACGGGACGGGGCGCGGCACCACGCTGGTGCCCACGCGGCTCGTGGTGCGGCCAAGTACGGCCGCGCCGCCGGTCCGGTGGCCGGAGCGGCGGCGCGTCACACGGTGTGCGGTGGCTTCAGGGCTTGAGGCTGCTGACGACGTCGGCCGTGGCCGCCAGGCCGTCCTGGATGGTCGGTGCCATGCTCGTACCCGCGAGGAAGAACCCGAGCATGGCGCAGACCAGCGCATGCGAGATCTTCAGCCCCCCGTTGCGGAGAAAGATCACCGCGAGGATCAGCAGAAGCAGCACCAGTGAGATCGAAATGGCCATGGCCAACCTCCTCCGCCGCGCCGGAATGCGGCATTCGGCCGCCAGTGTGGCGCAGCGGAGAAGCCATCCGGACGACCGGCGTGTCCGCCATCCGGGTGTTGACTGGCTGTCACGCTCGGGGCGTCACGTGCGGCCGGCCGCAGGGCGGACGGTCCCGGTCCGGCCCTACCGGTCGTGGGTGCGCAGGAAGCGCTCAAGTCCCGCCAGATCGTCGGTGTTGAGGTGGTCGACCCCGGCGGCCAGCAGCTCCGTCCAGAGCGCTTCCCGCTCCGGTCCCGGAGTGTCGGGGGTGGCCCAGAAGCGGATCCGCCGGCCGCCGCGGTGGGCCGCGGCGACGAGCGCGCGCAGTTTGTCCCGCTCGGCGGCGGGGAAGGGGCCCGTGCCGAGCCAGCTGAATTCGTCGGTCCAGCTGCTGCTGATGAGCGGGGCGAACGAGGCGTCGGCCGCGGTGCCGAGGTCTTCGGGCCGGCCGTCGTAGAAGGCGTATCGGGTGCTCTGCGCCTCCATCGGGGCGCGGGCGGCACGGTCGCCGGAGATCACCGGGGTGATCGCGCCCGGCCGTACCCGGCCGTGGTGGTACGACGTCAGCATCCGTCGGTAGTGCCGGAGTTGCCGGTCGAGTTCGAGGTAGGCGGCGGCCCCGTCCGTCTTGATGTCGATCAGCAGTTGCACCGGGTCGCGGTAGCCGGGGTGGACGGTGCCGTGGTTGGCCCGGACCCTGGCGAGCAGTGGGTCGAGGTAGAGCGACGCGAGGGTGCGGGAGGGGTCGAGGTCGGTGGCCTCGTGGGCGACGAGCAGTTCCCCGTCCACCAGGAAGATGTCGGCCTCGACGCTGGTGAAGCCGTGCGCGAGCGCGTCGTGCAGGGGGCGCGGGTGCAGGTAGTCGTTGTGCGCGTGGGCCCTGCGCAGGGCGCGGGTGCGCCGGTGGCGCGCGGCCGGGGGCCCGGCTGCGGCGGCGGCCCGGGAGGGCAGGAACGCGCCTGCGGCCGCGGTGGCGAGTGCGGTGGTGACGACGGTTCGGCGGGTCGGGAACGCCATGGATTCTCCCGGGAGAGAGTGGTGGACCGGACGGGCGGACGCGACCGAGTATGCGACGGTGATCACCTCTACGGGCAGGGCCCGTACAAGAGTTGCCCCGGCCGTCGTCCGCCCGTCGGCTGCCGTTTCCCCGATCAGGCCGGGAGTGTCCAGCGCTGGTTGGCGGCACCGGTGCAGGTGTAGATGCCGAGCGGGGTGCCATTGGCGCTGCCGCCGCCGTAGGCGTCGAGGCACTTGCCGGTGGCGGGGTTGACCAGGGCCGCTCCGTCGGTCCGCCACTGCTGGGCGGCCGAGCCGTCGCAGGCCGCGGTCCGTACGGTGGTCCCGCTCACGCTCATGCACCGGAACTGCGCGCGCAGGGTGCCGTCGGCGGCCCGTACCCAGTTCTGGTTGTTGCCGCCGGTGCAGCTCCAGAGGTTCAGCTGCGTGTCCGTGGTGCCGCCGGGGATGTCGACGCAGGCGCCCGCGGCTCCGACGACGGACCCGGAAGAGGAGTTGCCGATGCCGTCCTCGTGCACACTGCCGCCGCTCCGGCCCTCGACCGCTGCGTCGTCGGAGCACGTGCCGCTCACGCTGGTGGCGCCGAGGGTCGCGGTGACGGCGGCACCGCCCGCCGTGCCGGCGGGCAGGTCGAAGAGGGCCTTGGAGTACGGCGAGTCGGCGCAGGTGGCGGCGTTGTTGTTCCAGTCGAAGTACTCGACCCAGTCGACCATTCCGCCGGTGGCGATCTTCGCGCCGGTGCCGGTCCGCAGGCTGCCGAGGACGAAGGACGTGCCTGCCGTGGCATCGGTGACGGTGGCCCGGTACCAGCCCGCCTCGGTGTCGGGAGCGATGCGGAAGCGGTAGTGGTGCCCGGCCGTGAAGCGCTCGGCGAGCCGGCAGGTGTAGCCGGTGCCGCCCTCGGCGAAGGTCTGGCAGTACGTGCCGAAGTCGCCTGCCCGGCCCCCGGTGGAGTCCCAGAGCGAGAAGAGGAACAGGCCGCCGCCGGAACGGTTGCGCTGCATGCCGATGTAGCCGCCGACTCCGTTGGTGAAGCCGAACTGGTGGGACCAGAAGACGTTCGCCCGGCCCGGGTCGGACTGGACGGTGGTGCCGAAGGTGACCTCGTCGAGCGGGGCCGTCCCGGACGGGAAGGTGTAGTTGCTGTACGAACCCGGGGTCCTGCCGGTCGCACCGGCAGGACCGGCCGGGCCGAGGCAGACGGCGACCGCGAGAATCACCACCATGACGGTGGCGCGTGCTCGTTGCATGTCCCTGCTCCTTCACCGGACGAGTGGTCCACTCCTTTGTCATGGACTCGTCCACAAGAGTGACGGGGAGTCAGGTGCCGGGGCATGGACTTACCGGGTCGGGCTCATGGACTCCTGCGCCGTGCCGTCCGCCCCGCACACCGCCGGCCAGCCGGCCGTGCGGTCGCACCAGCGCTCCAGGAGCACCCGGTCGTGTCCGACGGCCAGCAGTCCGGCCCCGGACTCCCGCCGGTAGGCCTCCACCACCTCGACCAGCGCGGCGGTCGTCGACGCGTCGAGCATCGCGGTCATCTCGTCGCAGATCAGCCACCGCGGCCGCAGGACCAGCGCTCTCGCCAGACAGGCGCGCTGCAACTGGCCGTCGCTGACCTCGTGCGGGCGCCGCCCGAGCAGTTCGGCCGTGAGCCCGACGGCGGGTGCCAGTGCGGCCACCCGGTCCGGCACCTCCGCGCGGCGGCCCGTGGACCGCAGTGGCTGGGCGATGAGTTCGCGCAGGGTGAGCCGGGGGTCGGCGGCGAGCCGGGGCTGCTGGAAGACGACGCCGACGGCGGTGCGCTGCGCCCGCGGGGCGGCGTGCCGCCAGCCGCGCACCGGTTCGCCGTCGAGTACGACCGCGCCGGCGTACGGACGGTGCAGCAGCGCGGCGACCCTGGCCAGGGTGGACTTGCCGCAGCCGCTGGGGCCCAGCAGTCCGACCGACTCCCCCGGCGCGATGCTCAGCGAGGCTCCGCGTACGACGGGATCGCGGGGGTCGTATCCGGCGGTGACGCGGGTGAGTTCAAGCACGGACGGGCTCCTCCCCGTCCGCCCGCACCTCGTGGTGGCAGGCGAGACGGCCGTCGAACGGGGGCAGTACGGCACACCGGTCGTCGGCGCGGCCGCAGCGGGCCGCGAACGCGCAGCCCTCGGGGAGCGCCCCGAGCTCCGGCGGCATGCCGGGGATCGGGACGAATGCGCGCTCCGGCAGGGCGTCCAGGAGGCCGTGCGCGTACGGATGGCGCGGTCCGGGGTGTCCGAAGAACCGCTCGGCGTCGGCAAGTTCGACGATCCGGCCCGCGTACATCACGGCGACCCGGTCGGCGATCCGCTCGGCCGCCGCGAGGTCGTGGGTGATGAGCAGGAGCGCCCGGTCCCCGTCGGTGTGGCGGCGCAGTTCGTCGACGGTCCGCTCGACGAGGTCGCGGTCGAGTCCGGTGGTGGGCTCGTCGGCCAGGAGCAGGGGCGCGTCGCCGATCAGGGCGAGCGCGGTCGCGGCCCGCTGGGCGAGGCCGCCGGAGAGTTCGTGCGGGTACCGGTCGAGGTGCCCGGCCGGGAACGAGGCGCGTGCGGCGGCCCGTTCGGCGGCCGGGCGCACGGCGGACCCTCGGGCGCCGGTCAGTTCGCGCAGGGTCTCCTCCAGCTGGGCGCGGACGGTGCGGACCGGGGTGAGGTGCGCGGCGGGGCTCTGCGGTACGAGTCCGATGCGGCGGCCCCGTACCGTGCGGGCGAGGGTCCGTTCACCGGCGGTGAGCAGTTCGGTGCCGTCGGCGAGGAACGCCGAGCCGGAGGTCCGCGCATTGCCGGGGAGCAGTCCCAGCAGCGCCGAGGCCAGTACGGATTTGCCGCAGCCGCTCTCGCCGACCAGGGCCAGGCACTCCCCCGCGGCGAGGTCGAAGTGCGCGTCGCTGACGGCGGCGATGTCGCGCCCGCCGCGCATCCGGAAGCGCACGGAGAGTCCGCGTACGGAGAGCACCGGAGTCTTCGGGCCGGTGCCGGCACCCACCGGAGACTCGGGGTGGGAAGCGGAACCCACCGGAGACTCGGGGTCGGGAGCGGAACTCACCGGCGGCTTCGGGCCGGGGGCGGTACTCACAGCATCAGCTCCGATCGGCGGCGCGGGTTGATCCGTTCCCGCCAGGCCCCGGCGAGGCCGGCCAGCGCGAGGGTCGGGACGATCAGGAACAGGCCGGGGAAGAGCGTCGGCCACCAGTCGCCCGCGAGCAGCGAGCCCCGGGCCGACTGCACGAGGTTGCCCAGGCTCGCCTGATGGGTGGGGAGTCCGAGCCCGAGGAAGGAGAGCGCGGACTCGTGCCACATGGCGTGCGGCACCATGAGTACCGCGGCGAGGCCGGCCTGCGGGAGCACGGCGGGCAGCAGGTGCCGCACGACGACCCGGCCGCGCGAGGCGCCGCCGGAGACCGCCGCGTCGATGAACGGGCGGGAGCGCAGCGACAGCACCTCGGCGCGGACGATCCTCGCGGTCGACAGCCAGTGGGTGAGGGCGACGGACACGATCACCGGGCCGACGCCGGGCCGGAACATCGCGACGACGAAGATGCCGAGCAGCAGATGCGGCACGGACGAGAAGGTGTCCACGAGCCGCATGACGACGCGGTCGGTCCAGCCGCCGGACGCCGCGGCCAGGGCGCCCACCGCGGTCCCGATGACGGTCGCGGTGAGCCCGGCGACGATGCCGACGAGCAGCGAGACGCGGAGCCCGTAGACGCAGCGCAGCAGCAGATCGCGCCCGACGTCGTCGGTGCCGAACGGGTGCTCCAAGGACGGCGGCCGGAGCTTGGCGGCGAGGTCGACGGCCTGTTGGTCGAGCTGGACCAGGGGCGGCACGAGGAGGACCGCGAGCAGGACCGCGCCGACGATCCCGGCGGAGGCGGCCACCCGGACGCGGCGGGTGGTCCGGCGTGCGGATGCCGCAGCGGTGTCAGCCATCGAAGCCCACTCTCGGGTCGGCGATCGCGTAGAGGAGGTCGGAGAGCAGGTTGCCGAGCACGACGGCCGCGGTGGCGAGCACCGTGAGCGCGGCGAGCAGCGGGAAGTCGACGGAGGTGGCGGCCTGCACGGTGGCGGCGGCGATGCCGGGCCAGCTGAAGACCGTCTCGACGAGCAGGGCGCCGGTGATGAGTTCGGGGACACGGGAGCCGATGAGGGTGAGCATGGGCAGCATTCCGGAGCGCAGTGCGTGGCCGAGCAGTACGGTGCGTTCGCGCAGTCCGCGGGCGCGGGCGCCGCGCACCGGGTCCTCGTCGAGCGCGTCCGCGACGCCCTGGCGTACGTAGAGGAAGAACCACGGCAGCTGGGAGATCCCGAGCACGGCCGCGGGGAGCACCAGATGGGTGGCGACCTGACCGGGGGTGACGGTGTCGCTGGCCGCGTCGGTGAGGCCGCCGGCCGGGAGCACGTCGAGTTCCAGGGCGAAGAGCCAGATGGCGAGGAGTCCGAGCCAGAAGGCCGGGGCGGCTTCGAGGGTGTACGCGGCGGAGCCGACGCACCGGTCGAGCAGGCGGCCGGGCCTGCGGGCCGCGAGCACGCCGAGGCCCGTGCCGAGGACGACCGCGACGGCGAAGGCGGTCGCGGCGAGGAGTACGGACCAGCCCAGGCGTTCGCCGATGACGTCGGCGACCGGCTGGCGCATCACGGCGGAGTCGCCGAAATCGCCGCCGAGCGCGGCGGTCAGCCAGTTCCACCAGCGGGCGACGAGCGGCTGGTCGACGCCGAGGTTGGCACGCAGCTGGTCGAGGTTCTCCTGCGAGGCGGTGAGGCCGGCGGTGCCCGCGTACGCCTTGACCGGGTCGAAGGGGGAGGCGGCGGCGACGGCGAAGACACCGAACGTCACGGCGGCCAGGACGGGGACGGCGAGCAGCGCCCGCCGTCCCGCCATCCTGCCCATCGGCCCCCAGGGGAGGCGGTGGTTCACTTCTTCGGTGTCCAGTCCTCGACGTTCCACCACGGGCCGGACGCCAGTCCGTGGTCGTGCGGTTCGACCTGGGTGGTGAGCGGGCCGAATCGGTCCTTCACGACGTAGAGGTGGTCGATGTGGGTGAGGAAGGTGTACCCGGGGTTCTTCACCAGTTCGCGCTGGACGGTGTCGTAGGCGGCCTTGCGTTCGGCGCCGTCACCGCTTCTGCGGCCCGATTCGAGGGCCCGGTCCACGGCCTTGTTGTCGTACCACGCCATGTTGTTGAAGCCGTCACCGGCGAGTGAGGACTTGAGCAGGGTGTACTGGTCGAAGTCGGGGTCGGCGGGCGATCCGCCGCCCGCGAGGACCGCGTCCTGCTTCATCCGCGGCTCGATGACCTCCCACGTCCCGGCCTCGGTGGTGATGTCGATGCCGGCCTTCTTGGCGTCGGAGGCGTAGGCGAGCGCGTGGTCCTGGCGCAGCTTGTCGCCGGTGAGGTACCAGAGCGGGAAGGCGGCGCGCACCCCGTCCCTGGTGCGGATGCCGTCCTTGCCGGGCTTCCACCCGGCGTCGTCGAGGATCTTCTTCGCTGCGGCGAGGTCGTGGGGGCGTTCGGTGCCCTTGGCGAACCATGCGCTGTCGGTGGGGACGGGTCCGTAGGCGGGCCTGCCCTCGCCGTTGAGCAGGGAGTCGACCATGGCCTTGCGGTCGACGGCGACGTCGAGCGCGCGGCGGACGGCGATGTCGCCCGTGACCTTGTTGTGGGTCGGCAGGGTCACGTTGCGGTAGTCGTACGTGGTGGCGGCGTAGGTCCGGGTGCCGCTGCCGCGGGCGAAGCCCTCGGCCAGGTTGGGCGGCAGGATCGCGCCGTCGAGTTCGCCGGAGCGCAGCCGGGTGGCGCGCACGTCGTCGTCCTTGATGATCGCCATGGTGAACTTCTTCACCTTCGGCGCGCCGCCCCAGTAGCCGGGGTTGGCCCTGAAGGCGATCTTCTCGCCCTTGGACCACTTGGTGAGCAGATACGGTCCGGTGCCTATGGGGTGGGTGGTGAATGCGCCGGTGTTGACGTCCTGCCCGCCCGCGACGTGTTCGGGGGCGATGGGCAGGACGGTGCGCTGGGCGAAGGGCGCGTAGGGGTACTTGAGCGTGAAGACGACGGTGTCGTCGCCGGCCGCCTCGACGCTCTTCACCGCGTCGAGTTCGGTGCGGGAGGCGTTGTTGGTCTTCTCGTCGAGGATGGTCCGGTAGGTGAAGACCACGTCCTTCGCGCCGAACGGCTCGCCGTCGCTGAACTTCACGCCCTTGCGGAGCCGGTACGTGTACGTCAGCCCGTCGTCGCTCACCTCGGGCAGGGCGGTGGCGAGCGCGGGCCGCAGCTTCATGCCGTCGTCGAGGGCGAGCAGTCCGTCGAAGATCTTGGAGTTGCCGTCCTTGCCGTAGCCGAGCAGCGGGCTGAGGCTGTCGGGCTCATAGGCGATGCCGACCACCGCCGAGTCGGCCGCGCCCGATCCGGAGCCGCCGCCGTCCGGGCCTCCCGGTTGCGAACAGGCCGTCGCGGTCGACAGCAGCACGGTCGCCAGCGTCGCGGCGGCCGCTCCCCTTATCGGTCGGGCCGTCATACTCTGCACCCCTTGTTGAAGATCGAATGTTATTGCAAAACGATCGCAATTAAACAACAGGTAAAGGGGTGCCCGGTACCCCGCCGTACGCGAAGACGGCGAAGCGGAGGCGCGCCCGCACGCGCCTCCGCTCCAAGTCCCGGATGTCCTCCGGTCGTTACCGTCCCTGCGGTGCCGGGAGTTCCACGAGACCGGCGATGGTCTCGCGGTGGTGTCCCGCCGTGCCGAAGGCGATCGAGTCGGCCTTGGCCCGCTTCAGGTACAGGTGTGCCGGGTGCTCCCAGGTCATGCCGATGCCGCCGTGCAACTGGACGCACTCCTCGGCGGCGTGCACGGCGACCCCGGAGCAGTACGCCTGCGCGACGGCCACCGCCAACGGCGTGTCGGGGCTGCCGGTCGCGAGGGCGTCCGCGGCGTTGCGCGCGGCGGCGCGGGCCGACACGACCTCCAGCCAGAGCTGTGCCATGCGGTGCTTGAGCGCCTGGAACGAGCCGACCGGACGGTTGAACTGGTGCCGTTCCCGGGTGTACCGGACCGTCTCGGTCAGGCACCACTCGGCGAGTCCGAGCTGCTCCGAGGCGAGCAGTCCGGCGCCCGCCAGCAGGCCCCGGCGCACGGCGGCGACCGCGGACGCGCCGTCGGCCAGCCTGGTCCCGGCCGCCCGGCGAAGCGTGACGGTGGCGAGCGGCCGGGTCAGGTCGAGCGGTACGAGCGGCTCGACGGCGACGCCCTCGGCGCCCGCCTCGACCGCGTACAGGCCGTCGGTCGTGGGCACCAGCAGCACATCGGCGGCGGCCGCGTCGGCGACGCCGGTCACCGTGCCCTCCAGCGTGTCGGCCACCACGCCGACCGGCTGTGCAGCGCCGGGCCGAGCGGCGGCGAACGGCACGGCGAGCACCGCGACCCTGCGGCCGGCGGCGAGTTCACCGAGGAGTCCGGCGACCGGCCCCTCCCGCGGCGTCAGTGCGAGCAGGGTCTGCGTGGCGACGACCGCGCCGGTCAGATATGGCGCGGGAGTGACACCGCGGCCCAGTTCCTCCAGCACCACCGCGGCCTCGCGATGGCTCGCGCCCTGCCCGCCGAGCTCTTCCGGCACCAGCAGCCCGGCGGCGCCGATGTCGGCCGCGAGAGCCTTCCAGAGCCGCGGGTCGTACGGTGTGCCGGACTCGACGCGGGCGAGCAGCGCCGGCGCGTCGCTCCGGTCGGCGAGCAGCGAGCGGACCGCTGCCCGCAGATCGTCCTCGGCCTGCGAGTACAGCAGATCGGGGGCGTGGGTCTCTTCGGTCGGTGCGGTCATCGGGCCAGGTCCTTCCAGGGGACGTCCTTGTCGTTGCGCGGCTCGGCGGGCAGGCCGAGTACGCGCTCGGCGACGATGTTGAGCAGCACCTCGCTGGTGCCGCCCTCGATGGAGTTGCCCTTGGAGCGGAGGTAGCGGTAGCCGGCGTCCCGGCCGGTGAAGTCGACGAGCTCCGGCCGGCGCATGGTCCAGTCGCTGTACAACAGCCCTTCATCACCGAGGAGTTCGACTTCCAGGCCGCTGATCTCCTGGTTGAGCCGGGCGAAGGCGAGCTTCATTCCGGAGCCCTCGGGGCCGGGCTGTCCGGCGACGAGCTGCTGGCGCAGCCGGGTGCCGGTGAGCCTGGCCACCTCGGCCTCGACCCAGAGGGTGAGCAGCCGCTGGTGGAGGTCGTGGGTGCGCAGTTCGGGGCGTTCGCGCCAGGTGCGGGCGACCGGGCCGATCATGCCGCCCTCGCGCGGGAGGCGTGCCCCGCCGATGGAGACCCGCTCGTTCATCAGCGTGGTCTGTGCGACCTTCCAGCCCTCGCCGACCGGGCCGAGGCGCCTGCTGTCGGGGATGCGCACGCCGGTCAGGAAGACCTCGTTGAACTCCGCCTCGCCGGTGATCTGGCGCAGCGGCCGGACCTCGACACCGGGGTCGGTCATGTCGCAGATGAAGTAGCTGATTCCGCGGTGCTTGGGCAGGTCCGGGTCGGTGCGGGCGATGAGGATCGCCCAGCGGGCCAGATGGGCGCTGGAGGTCCAGACCTTCTGGCCGTCGACCACCCAGTCCTCGCCGTCGCGGACGGCGCGGGTGCCGAGGGCCGCGAGGTCGGAGCCGGCGCCCGGTTCGCTGAACAGCTGGCACCAGACCTCCTCGCCGACCCACAGCGGTCGCAGGAAGCGCCGCTTCTGCTCGTCGGTGCCGTAGCCGAGGACGGTGGGGGCCACCATGCCGAGGCCGATGCCGATCCGGCGCGGGTCGTTGTCGGGGGCGCCCGCCGCGGCGAGTTCGGCGTCGACGACGGGTTGCAGGGAGCGTGGTGCGTCGAGTCCGCCGAGACCGGCCGGGTAGTGCACCCAGGCCAGTCCGGCGTCGAAGCGGGCCTTGAGGAATTCGGTGCGGCCGGTGGTGGCCGGGGGGTGTGCGGCGAGCAGTTCCTGGGTGCGGCGGCGGAGTCCGGCCGCGTCGGGCGTGGTCATCGGGCGGCTCCTGACGGCAGGACGACGATCCGGCCGGTGCTGCTGCCGTCGGCGACCCGCTGGACGGCGGACGCGGCCCCGGCCAGCCCGACGCGTTCACTGATCAGCGGCTTGATGACGCCCCGGGCGGCGAGCCCGGTGAGTTCGTCGTGGCAGGCGCGGACGGCGGCCGGGTCCTTGGTGTTGTACAGGCCCCAGTGGAGTCCCGTGATCGAGTAGTTCTTGACGAGTGCGTGGTTCAGCGCCGGAGCGGGGACGACGCCGCTCGCGAAGCCGACGACGATCACCCGGCCCTCGAAGGCGATGCACTTCACGGACTTGGCGTAGGCGTCGCCGCCGACCGGGTCGTACACCACGTCGGCGCCACGTCCGCCGGTGGCTTCCTTGACCGCGGCGACGATGTCCTCGGCGTGCCGGTCGATGACCAGGTCGCAGCCGAGTCCGGTGGCGGTCTTCGCCTTCTCGGGGCCGCCGACCACACCGATGACGGTGGCTCCGGCGGCCTTGCCGAGCTGTACGGCCGCGCTGCCGACCCCGCCGGCCGCGGCGTGGACCAGGAGGGTCTCGCCCGCCCGGAGGTGCGCCCTGCGGTGCAGGCCGAACCATCCCGTCTGGTAGCCGATGTGCAGGGCGGCGGCCTCGGCGTCGTCCAGGGCGTCCGGGGCGGGCAGCAGTGCCGCCTCGTCCGCGACGACGTACTCGGCGAACCCGCCGTCCGGCAGGGCGGGCGTGGCGAGCACCCGCCGTCCGTCGGCCGTCCGGCCGCAGATCTCCACTCCGGGGGTGAACGGCAGCGGCGGCCGCACCTGGTACTGGCCGCGGCAGAGCAGCGCGTCGGGGAAGTTGATGTTCGCCGCGAGCACCTCGATGAGCACCTGCCCGTCGCCGGGCGTGGGCCGGTCCGTCTCCTCCAGCCGCATCACCTCGCTCGGCTCGCCGTTCCGGTGCACTCGCCATGCCTGCATGAGGGGCCTCCACAACACTGTCGGCATTACCACTGCTCCGGCGCATACTAAGCGGTCGCTTGCCACTCTGGGAACAACCTGCCGGCGCCGGTTCGCACCGGACCCGGACATGGGTGCGCCCGGCCCGGACCGAGGAGTCCCGGTCCGGGCCGGGCGCGGGGAAGCGGCGGAGGTCAGCCCTGGCCGGCCACCACGATGTCGGCGATCCGCGGTGCCTGCGACCCGGCGCGCCAGGCGAGCCGCACCGCGTCGGCCGTGCGGCCCGCCGTGTCCACCCGGCTGTACGGTCCGTCGAGCGTGCCGACGGTCCGCCAGGTTCCGTCGGTGCCGCGCAGCTGGATGTCGGCGCGGGCCGCGGATCCGGCCGGCTGGAGGACGGTGACGGCGGGCACGGCGCGCGCCGTCACGAGCCCCACCTCCAGCGTCTCCCCGGCCTCCGGTGCACGGGCCGCCCGGTAGACGGTGCCCGGGTCTCCGTCAAAGGCCGCGCGCAGCGCGGATCCGGCCTCGGCCGGCGGCCCCCCGGTCACCGCGCCCTCCTCGGTCGGGACGCTGAACTCCCGTACGACGAGCCAGCTGTCCTGGCCGGCGGTCGCCCGTGCCCGCACGTAACGCGCCTTCGTTCCGGCGGGAGCGGTCGCGGTGACGTCCGGCTCGCCGGAGAAGGCGGTGAGCTGCTGCCAGCTCTGCCCGTCGGCCGAGTACTCCAGCACCCCCTGGTGGAGGTAGTCCTCGGCACTGCCGGGCTTGCCCATGGCGAGGGCGACGGAGCCGATGTCCCGGACCCGGCCGAGGTCCACGGTGATCGCGTCACCCGCGGCGGGCGCCCCGTCGCTCCAGAAGTAGGTGGAGTCGTCGCCGTCCAGCATCCGGGCGACGGAATTGCTCTGGTAGGTACCCAGGCCGGTCGAGGCCGTGGGCCGGCCGCTCACACCGAGGATCCGGTCGTGCTCGGCGTTCGCCGCGTCGATGAACCGGTCGAGGACGCCGTCGCCGACCAGGACCGGCACCTTGCGCCCGTCGAGCCCGGTGTAGGTGAAGGACTTCGCCTCGGTGACCTGCGCGGGCAGCTGCTGCCGCAGTTCCCAGGCCTGCGCGCCCTTTCCGGCACGGGCCGCCTCGACCATGCGCAGAGCGGTGCGGGCCGCGGTGGCCCAGGACCCGGTGGCGTCCAGCCAGGGGCCCGAGTCGGCGATGAAGCCGCGGTCCGGGAGGCCGTCGCGCAGCCGGCCGGGAGCCGCGCCGAGCTCGCCGAGCACCAGGGCGAGCCGGGAGGCGTCGCCGGACTTCCAGTAGCGGGCGAACTCCGCCGCCAGTTCGGGGGCCTGGTCCTTGTTGAGCGCCGAGCTGTAGTTCACGTCGGCGAACGCCCGCAGCGCCTTCTGCGTGCGCGGGTCGCCGCCCGCGTACTCCTTCAGCCCCTCGCCCCACGAGGCGCGGGGGTCGTACGCGGCGTCGTTCCACGCGTAGTCGGCAACGGTGTACAGCGCGATCTTCGAGGCGTAGGGCTGGATCATCGGGTTCGCCGTGATCCCGGCCAGCCTGCCGGGCAGGCCCTTCTCGCGGCCGCTGAACGGGCCGAGCAGCAGCCGGTTCGTCGCGTAGTCGTTGACCGGGTAGTTGTCCCAGGTCAGGATCGGGTGGTTGAAGACCGTGCGGGCGGCCTCGGCCTGGGCGACGGTCATGGTCGGAGCGACGACGCCGACGCCCGTCCACTCGACCAGGACATCGGGGTCGAGCTGTTCGGAGAGCGCCTTCTTGTACGGCGAGGCGGAGACGTTGTAGTACTCGGTCGGGACCATCTGGAGCGGCTGGGCACCCGGGTGGGTGGCGATGAACTCCTTGTTGACCCGGTTGAGCAGATACGCCTGCGCCGCGCCCGCCGCACCGCCGCCGGTCCCCCACTTCGCCTTGTCCTCGGCGCAGTTCCAGTCGGTGTAGCTGATGTCGTCGAGCGGCACCGCGAAGGTGCGTACGCCGATGTCCCAGATGGTCTGGAACTTGTCCACCAGCGCCTTGGCGTCGGCGTCCGAGCTGTAGCAGATGGAGAGGCCGGGCGAGAGCGCGTAGGTGAACTCCACGTGCCGCTGCGCGGCCCGGTCGGCGAGCTCCTCGATCTGGGCCAGCCGGTCGGCCGGATAGGTGTCGCGCCACTTCGCGCGGAGGTAGTCGTCGTCCTTGGGCGAGTACACGTAGATGTTCATCTTGTGCTCGCCGTAGTAGTCGAGCTGGTCGAGGCGGGCCTCGTGCGACCACGGGGTGCCGTAGAAACCCTCGATGACGCCGCGCAGTGCGGTGCCGGGCCAGTCGCGCACCGCGAGCCCGGCGACACCGGCTCCCGGGTGCCCGGATTCCGGGAGGATCTGACGCAGCGTCTGCGCGGCGTAGTACGTGCCCGTGGTGTCCTTGCCCGCGAGGACGACGCGACCGGCGCCGATGCCGAGCACATAGCCGTCGGCGGGCAGCGCGTCCGGGCCCTCGATCCGCTGCGCGGCGAGTGCGGCCGAGTCACCGACATGGACGGTGAGACCGCTCCGGGCGGGTCTGTCGGCGCGTACGACCCGCTGTGCGCCGGCCCGGCGCAGCGCGCTCTCCACGACCTGAAGGGCGGACTCGTCGGAGGTGTTGCCCGCCACCAGGGTGACGGTCGGGCTGATGGTGATCCGGTCGGTGCGGGGCTTCACGGACTGCGGGGTCGGCGTGACGGCGGGGGCCGTGCGGCCGGCCGCGGCCTCGGCGGGGGTCGCGGCGGGGGCGTCGCCGGCGGCCTGGGCGGCCGGGACGGCGGTCAGCAGACCGCCGACGAGCAGGGCCGCCGCCGCGCCGAGCGCGGTGAGACGGGGTGGGCGAGGCGTCACAGGTCCTCCATTGATCACTCAAGTCATCAGAGTCGCGCAACGGAACATGACCGAATTCAACATCGTGGCGCTGACATGTCAATGGTCTGGACAACATCGACACGTGGACCTGCGGTTTTTCCCCAGAAGCCGTACCCGCGCATGCCCTACGCCGAACACGGGCAACCGTGATTCCGGATGGATCCCGGACCCGGGTCAGCGGGTGAACAGTTCGAACGCGACGGCAGGACGGCCGCCGAAACGCTCTCCCTCGGCGCGCGCCTGACCGGTCAGAAAGGTGCGGCAGTAGGCCTCGGGGTCGTCGTCCGTCAGCGCCTCGATGTACGTGCGGTGCGCCAGCAGCGACTTCACCGAGCGCTCAAGACCGGCCGTCGCATCGACGGCGTGGGTGGGCGCGTCCGACCCGGCGACCGCGACCCATCGCACCCCGTTCCACGGCTGGATCCCCGCCTCCGCGAGTTCCGGAAAGATCCAACGATTGCCCGCGTCGGCGGCGGCGTCCAGGGTGGCACGGCCGACCGCGCGGTGGTCGGGGGTGTTCCAGACGACGCCGCCCCAGGTGTCCCGGTGATTGAGCGTGATGACCAGCTCGGGGCGGTGCCTGCGGATGGCGGCGGCGATGTCCCGGCGCAACGGGAGGCCGTACTCGATCACGCCGTCCCGGTGATCCAGGAACTCCACTCCCGAGACACCGACGACGGCGGCGCCCGCCCGCTGCTCGCGCTCGCGCAGCGGTGCGCACTCCTCCGGTTCCAGTGTGTCGATGCCGGCCTCGCCACGGGTGGCGAGGAGGTAGACGACCTCGCGGCCCCCGTCGGTCCAGCCCGCGATCGCCGCCGCGCAGCCGTACTCCAGGTCATCGGGGTGCGCGACCACGGCCAGGGCGCGCCGCCAGTCGGTGGGCATGGCTTCCAGCTGCTCCGTCATGCCGGCAGGCTAGCCGCCGCCGATCACGCCCGCCCCCGTTCCGGATGCGCCCCCGCCGGCGTCGCGCACGTCTCACTCCATGCAGAAATACCCTCTGGGGTATTGGTGTCAGCCTGATGCAGAGATACCCCCCGGGGTAAACCATCACGGAAGGAGCCATGTCGTGTTCTTCGTCGACACCATCGAGACCGCGGGCCTCGGAAACCGCAGCTATCTGGCCGGCGGGCAGCAGGCCGCCGCGGTCGTGGATCCGCCGCGCGACATCGACCGGATCATTGCCGCCGCTGCCCGGCGCGGCGTTCGGATCGCCCTGGTGGTGGAGACGCATCTGCACAACGACTACGTGACGGGCGGTCTGGAGCTGGCGCGCGTCACCGGGGCCCGCTATCTGGTGCCCGCCGCGGCGCAGGTCTCCTTCGACCGGGTCGCGGTCGCGGACGGTGACATCGCCCCGGTCGACGAGGGCCTCACGCTGCGCGCCCTCGCCACCCCCGGGCACACCCCGCACCACACCTCGTACGTGCTGGCGGAGGACGGCCGCGACGTGGCCGCCTTCACCGGTGGTTCACTGCTGATCGGCAGCGTGGGCCGGCCCGACCTGATGGAACCCCGGCTCACGGCCGAGCTGGCCCGCGCCCAGCACGCCTCCGCGCACCGGCTCGCCCATGAGCTCGCGGACGAGGTGCCCGTGCTGCCCACGCACGGTTTCGGCAGCTTCTGTTCGTCCTCGCAGGCGGAGGGCTCGGCCACGACGATCGGCGACGAGCGCCGCCGGAACGACGCCCTGGTCAAGGACGTGGACACCTTCGTCGCCGAGCTGCTCGCCGGTCTGGACGACGTCCCCGCCTACTACGCGCACATGGGCCCGGCCAATGCCGCCGGGCCGGCCCCGCTCGACCTGACCCCGCCCCGTCCGGCCGACGCCGAGGAGATATCCCGGCGGCTGGCCGCGGGCGAGTGGGTGGTGGACCTGCGCAGCCGGGTCGCGTTCGCCGAGGGACATGTCGCCGGATCGTTCAACTTCGAGGGCGACGGCCCGCTCGCGACGTATCTGGCCTGGCTGATCCCGTGGGGCCGGCCGGTGACCCTGCTGGCCAGTACCGCCGCCGACATCGCACACGCGCAGCGGGAGCTGTCCCGGGTCGGGATGGGACGTCCGGTGGGCGCGGCCCCCGGCCCTCCCGCGGCCTGGCCGGGCCCGGCGACGGCGCTGCGGTCGTTGCCCAGGTCCGACTTCGCGGGCCTGGCGGCCGCCCGGGAGCGGGGCGAGCACCCGGTGGTGCTCGATGTGCGCAGGAACACCGAGCACCTCGGTGGTGCGATCGCGGGGGCGGTGCACATTCCGCTGCACGAGCTGCCCCGGCGGCTGGGCGAGGTGCCGCCCGGCGTGGTGTGGGTGCACTGCGCGGGCGGGGCACGGGCGGCGATCGCCGCGTCGATGCTGGATGCGGCGGGACGCGAGGTGGTGGCCGTCGACGACGGATTCGGTGCGGCGACAGAGGCCGGCCTGAGTGTCGCCGCCGTGACCTCGCCCTCCGCGGCATGACCGCACTGATCGTGGCGCTGGTCGCCGGTGCGGTGGTCGGCCTGGCGCTCGGCGGGCTCGGGGGCGGCGGGAGCGTGCTCGCCGTCCCCGCGCTGATCTATCCGCTCAGCTTCACCCCGGCCGCGGCGACCACCGCCGGGCTGCTCATCGTCATCGCGACGTCCCTCACCGGGCTGGTCGCCCATGCCAGGGAGGGCGGGGTCCGCTGGCGTACCGGAGGGCTCTTCGCGGCGGCCGGGATCGTTCCGGCCGCGGTCGCCGGGGCGCTGTCGGTACGCGTCCCGGCCGGGGCGCTGACCGCGGGGTTCGCGGTGCTCGCCGCGGTCGCCGCGGTGCGGATGCTGCGGCCCCGGAGCGGTAGGGGGCCGCAGGCCGGACCCGATGCGGGCGGCGCGTCCGCCGGACGGGTCGCGCGGACGGGTGCCGGGCTCGGTGCGGTGACCGGGTTCCTCGGTGTGGGCGGCGGGTTCCTGGTGGTCCCCGCGCTGGTCACCGTGGTCGCCCTCCCGATGACCGCGGCGGTCGGGACCAGCCTGCTGGTCATCACGGTGAACTCCTTGGCCGCGCTGGTCACCCGTCTCGCCACGCCCACCGCGCTGGACTGGTCGGTGATCGCCCCGTTCACGGCGACCGCGGTGCTCGGTGCCTGGGACGGGCGGCGGCTCGCCGCGAAGGTGTCCACGGCCACCCTGCAACGGATCTTCGGCGCGGCGCTGCTGGCCGTGGCCGTGTTCATGCTCATCGACGCCGTGGCATGAGCCACGGCGCCGCCCCCGGCCGGCTCAGGCCAGCGAGAGGAAGAGCTTCTCCAGCCGCGACCGCATCCGGTCCCGGTCCTCCGGCTCGCTGCCGCCGTCGGCCATGCAGTGCTGGAGACCTGTCGCGATGATCGCGAAGCCGGCCCGGTCCAGCGCCCGGGACACCGCCGCCATCTGCGTGATCACGTCCTCGCAGTCCCGGCCCTCCTCGATCATCCGGATCACTCCGGCGAGCTGGCCCTGCGCACGGCGAAGGCGGTTGAGGACCGACTTCAGTTCGTCGGCCGCCATGTCGAGTTCCACACATCCTCCTCCTGATACCCCAAGGGGTATTCTAGCCCGACCGGGGAAGGGCGGACCGCGTTCCTCCCGAACCCCGGTGAACGAAAGGAAACGCAGCCCGTGACCAGCCCCCTCTCCCTCTCCCCCGCCCAGGCCGCGGCCCGTATCGCGGAGTTCACCGTCATAGATGTGCGGGCCCCCGGCGAATACGCCTCCGGGCACGTTCCCGGTGCGCTGAACATCCCGCTGGACCGCCTCTCCGAGGCCGTTCCCGCGCTGAAGTCCGCAGCGGCCCGCGGGCCGCTGCTGATGGTGTGCGCGTCCGGGGTCCGCTCCACCCGGGCCTGCGACATTCTCGCCGCCGCCGGCATCGACGCCGCGACGCTCTCCGGCGGCACCTCGGCCTGGGCGGGCGAGGGCCGCGATCTCCACCACCCCGCCGGCGCCCGTGCGACCTGGCCGATGGAGCGTCAGGTGCGGCTCGCCGCCGGTTCGCTCGTGGTGGCCGGACTGCTCGCCGGGGTGCGGTTCCCCGCGGCGCGCTGGATATCCGCCGGGATCGGCTCCGGCCTGGTGTTCTCCGCCGTGAGCAATACGTGCGGCATGGCGGCGGCCCTGTCGAAGCTGCCGTACAACCGGGCCCCGCGCGCGGCCGCCGGTCCGGACGACACGCTGCACGCTCTGCGGGGCTGACACCTGTGATGCCGTGAGCGGGAGGAGCCGGCCGGCTCCACCCGCTCACGAACAGGGTCGGACCGCTCACGAAGAAGGTCAGGCGTCGTCCCGGACCAGGGCGAGCAGCCGGTCCAGCACCCGCGGTCCGCCCGCGCGCAGCCCGTCGTGCTCGTACTCGTTGGTCACCCAGGTGCGCAGGCCCCGGATCGACGCGGCCGTGCGCAGCGCGTGTTCCGTGTCGACGTACATGTCGTCGTGGTACACGGCCGCCGCGACCGGCACCTGATTGGCCGCCAGGCGCTCGGTGTCGTACAGCGGCGCCCAGTCGGTGCGGGCGGCCAGCAGCCCGGCGGTCTCGCGCAGCGGGCGCAGCGCCGGGTCCACCTCGAAGTGCCAGGGGTGGATGCTCTCCCCGGTGAAGAGCACCGGCGAGTCGCCCTTGAGCGCCGTGGCCGCGTCGAACTGCGGGAATTCGGCCCGGACCCGCTCGGCGGACCAGTCGGTGGGCCGCTGGTCCTGGCCGTAGATCGCCTCGTGGAGCAGCGCGTACAGCGGGTGTCCGGCGAACGAGGAGGCCGTGCGCACCGCCTCCTGGAAGGTGTCGGAGAGCTCGGTGCCGTGCGGGGTGCGGACGAAGGCGTTCTCCAGCAGGTAGTGCAGCTGGTGGCTGCCGCTGCCGCCGCCCAGCATGATGCCGAGGGACTGGAACCCCTCGGCGGTCAGACGGTGTCCCGCGCTGTCGGTGGGGTGTTCGAGGAGATGGGCGGTGATCTCGCGGGCGCGCTCGACGTCCTGCGGGTAGCGGGCGTAGTGCGCGGCGACCTTGCGCTCGATGCGGGGGTAGGCGGCCCGGTACACGTCGTCGGCGTGCGCGTCGAGCGCGGGCAGCCCGCCGGTGATCAGGACGGCCTTGAGCCCTTCGGGCGCGGCCGACAGATAGCGGACCGCGCAGAAGCCGCCGAAGGACTGGCCGAGGACCGTCCACGGTTCGCCGCCGGTCAGCTGCGGGCGGATCAGCTCGCAGTCGCGCACGATGCTGTCGGACCGGAAGCGGGTGAGGTAGTCGGCCTGCTCGCGCGGGCCGCCGCGCAGCGGCAGGGTCTGCCGGTTGGCGGGGGTGGAGAGGCCGGTGCCGCGCTGGTCGAGCAGCAGCACCCGGAACTCCTGCGCGGCCCGTCCCAGCCAGGCCTCCGTGCCGACGAACCGCCGGGCGCCGAAGCCGGGGCCGCCCTCCAGATAGACCAGCCACGGCAGCTCCTCGCCGGTCCGGCCGCTCGCCACGGCCTCCCTGCCGAAGACTTCGATCTGCTCACCGCTTGGATCGCTGTGGTCGAGCGGGACCGTGAAATAGCGGTCGGTGAAGACGATGCCGGGGTGCCGGTAGCTGCTCACAAGGTGCTCCTGAATCAGATGTGCCACGGACAGTTCAGCACACGGCACCGACACGGACGGTCGCGGCCCGTGTGCGGGCCGCCCGGGCACCTCCTACCGTGCAGGCATGATCCGGTTCGAGCAGGTCGGCAAGGTGTATCCGGACGGTACGACCGCGGTCGACGAGCTGTCCTTCGAGGTCGCCGAGGGCGAGCTGGTCACCCTCGTCGGGCCGTCCGGCTGCGGCAAGACGACCACCATGATGATGGTCAACCGGCTGATCGAACCGTCGTCGGGCCGGATCCTCGTCGACGGCGAGGACATCTCCGGGGTCGATCCGGTGAAGCTGCGCCGCCGGATCGGCTACGTCATCCAGCAGGTCGGTCTCTTCCCGCACCGCACGGTCCTCGACAACACCGCGACCGTTCCCGCGCTGGTCGGCTGGAAGCGGGCGAGGGCCCGGGAGCGGGCGGCCGAGCTGCTGGATCTGGTGGGCCTGGACCCGAAGACGTACGGTTCCCGCTACCCCGCGCAGCTCTCCGGCGGCCAGCGCCAACGGGTGGGGGTGGCAAGGGCGTTGGCCGCGGATCCGCCGGTGCTGCTGATGGACGAGCCGTTCGGTGCGGTCGACCCGGTGGTGCGCGAGCGGCTGCAGAACGAGTTCCTGAGCCTCCAGGCGACGGTCCGCAAGACGGTCCTGATGGTCACCCATGACATCGAGGAGGCGGTCCGGATGGGCGACCGGATCGCGGTGTACGGGGCAGGGCGCATCGAGCAGTTCGACACTCCGGGCGCCGTGCTCGGGGCACCCGCGACCCCGTACGTGGCGCGGTTCGTCGGCGCCGACCGGGGCCTGAAGCGGCTCTCGGTCACCACGATCGAGCCGGAGGACCTCCAGGAGCCGCCGGTCGCCCGGCTGGACGAACCGGCCGGCACGGCGGCGGCCCGGCTGGGCGGGGCGGGTGCGCGCTGGGCGGTGGTGCTGAACGGCGAGGGCGACCTGCACGGCTGGGTGGCGGCGGACGCGCTGCGGATCGCCGGCGGACACGGCACGGTCGGCGAACTGGCCCGCAGGATGGACGCCTGGGTTCCGGTCGGCGCCCCGCTGAAGCAGGCGTTCAGCGAGATGCTCCAGCACGACGCGGGGTGGGTGGCGGTACTGGACGGCTCCCGGTTCCTCGGCGTGCTGACCCCGGCCAAGCTCCACGAGGCCCTGCGCCGCTCCGTCGACGCGGACGCACGGGGCGTGGCCCGGGACGAGGTGCCCTTCGACTCGGTCGCGGACGCGTAGGGGGCGGGACGCGGGCTCCCGCCCCCCACGCGGGCGAGAGCCCGGGTGAACGTGTCAGAGACAGGTGACGGCGGTCACGCAGAAGCCGCCGAGGGCCACGGCCCACACGTAGGGCAGGGTGCGGATCATCACCTGCTGCGGGGTGACGCCCGCGTACTGCGCGCTCCACACGGTCTGGGTGCTCGTGGGATCGGCGACGCCGAACACCTGGTTGTACGAGGTGGCCAGGCCCAGCACCGCGGTGGCGGGGTAGATCCCGGCGGCGATCAGGACACCGGCGATGCCCGCGCCGAGACCGAAGACGTTGAGCGGTCCCCGGTAGAGGCAGAGCGGCACCAGGACGGTGAAGACGAGCACGAAGAGGACCGCGTTCTGCGGGCTGACCGCCTTGACCAGGGGTTCCAGCGCGTCGATCGCCCCGGGCAGTTTCACGGCCGCGAGCAGGATGCCGATGGCGATGAACAGGGTGATCGGTGCGGCGGCCACCTCGAAGCCGCCGTACAGGGTGCGCAGCAGCCGCTTGTTCATCTCGCGCGGCCGGGTGGTGGTGACCAGGCAGTACAGCACGCCGGCGAGCAGCGAGGGAATGATGGCCACGTCGAGCCCGAGGGCCAGCACCAGCGGTACGACCGGGGTGAGCAGCGCGTACCAGGGGGCGTCGCCGAGCCGGGCGCGCCGGCCGGAACGCGGTTTCGGGGTGAGGGACTTGGCGGACCAGGTGTGCTCGACGCCCCGTCGGCGGGACTCGACGAGAACGAAGAGGACCGCGGCTGCCAGTGCGAACGGGAACAGTTTGATCATGAAGCCGCGCACGGTGGGGACGGGCAGTTCGAGGGCGGTCGAGAAGAACTGCCAGACGGGGAGTTCGAACGGCATGCCCGCCGCGATGCCCATGAGGATGGTGCCGGCCGCGGTGACCTTGGGGATGCCGACGGCGATCATCGCGGGGATGCCGATGATTCCGGCGAGCATCGCCGCGGGCGCGGACCCCGTCACCGTACCGACGAGGGTGGAGACGGCGAGGACGCCGAGGGCCACCACGACCGGGCGGTCGCCGCCGAATTCGACGATCTTGCGGACGAGGGTGCCCGCGATGCCGGTCTCGTCCAGGAGCTTGCCGAGCCAGGAGCCGAGCAGGATGGCGATCATGGTGGCGGCGAGGGCGGGTGCGCCTTCCTGGAGGACGGTGTCCAGGACGCTGTTCCTGCCGGTGAGCGGGGCGCCCGCGACGAGGGCGATGACGACGGCCAGGACGACGAGCGCGAAGGCCGTGGGGAGTTTCCGGGTGAGCATCGCGGCGACACCGGCCGCCATGACGAGGAGGATGACGACGCCCATGGCGTTACTTCTCTCTTCCGTGCGCGTGCGGGGCAGTGGTGTGGTGCGCGGCGAGTGCGGCGGTCAGCAGCAGTGGGCTGCGGCCGAGTCCGCAGGCGGTGCGGGCGTGGGCGTGGGCGGCTATCTCCTCGGCCCCGGCGACATGGCCGTACAGGCGCCGTCGTCCCATCCGCAGTACGACATGGCCGAGTGCCTGTTTCAGTGCCGCTTTCGCGGGGCCGTGGTGGAGCTGTTCGTGGACGGCCTCGTGCGCGAGGGCCGCGGCGCGCACCGAGCCCGCCGGGTACCAGTGGCGCCAGCCGTTCTCGTCGACCAGTGCCTCGGCGCGGGCGAGGGTGTCGGTGTACAGCTCGACGGTCGCGGGGCGTGAGGTGTAGCGGGCGAGGAGGCCGTGTTCCAGCCCGCCGTCGCGTTCGACGATCCGGGCGCGGGACGGGGCGGGGGCGAGCCGGGCGCCGAACTCCGTCGCCACGGTGGCCCAGTGGCGCAGCAGTGCGCGGTCGCGTCCTTCGTGCGTGGGGGTGGCCGCCAGGAGCCGTGCGCCGAACTCGATGTCGTCGGTGGTGGCGAGGCCGAAGGTGGTGGTCATGCCCTCGCCTCCACGACCGCGACCACGGGCTCGTCCGCCGCGCGGGTGCCGAGTTCGCTGCGGGCCAGGGCGAGCAGGGGCTGCGGGTCCAGTACGCCGGAGAGGTCGGCGATGCGGGAGCCGAGGAGCAGCCGCAGGGCGGGGGCGCGGACCCCGCCGTCGCCGTACGAGGTGGCCTCGCCGACGAGCCGGGCGATTGTCTCGGGGGCGGCGGCGACGGTGGTCGTCTCGACCAGGGCGTCGGGGGCGTGCAGCCGGACGACACCGTCGGCGTCGACGACCCGGACGGGATGCCGGGTGGCGCGGAAGCGGCGCCGGACCTCGGTGCCGTAGACCGTGTGGGCGGGGGTGGTGGCGAGGATGCTCACGTCCGCCGGGTCGGCCTTGAGGCTGGCCGCGGCGGCACGCAGCCGTTCGTTCCCGTCGGCGCGGTGGGCGCGGTCCTGGGTGCGCAGTTCGGTGGCGCCGGTGGCCACCGCCCGCACGGTGCTGGTCTGCGGGTCCACCGTCACCTCCACCTCCACGCCGTCGGCGGCGGCGCCCTGGGCGACGACGGCCGCCTCGGCCTCGGCGCGGACGGCGAGGATCTGTTCCTGGCCGGCGCCCGGGATGATCCGTTCGATCTGCTCGCGGACCAGTGCGAGGGCGACCCCGATGGGGCTGATGACCTCGCTGTGCCGGGCGATCCGGCCCTCCTGGCCGGTGACGGAGGCGAGGTGCGGGGTCACGGACGCGGCGCCCCCGCCGCCCCCGACCAGGACCGCGGTGTCCTTCTCCAGCCGGTAGTCACGGATCATGGCGTCGGTGACGGCCCTGACCTGTGCGGTGCCGGCGTCGAGGAGCCGGGCCGCCGCGGTGGCGACATCGGTGGACAGGGCTGCGGCCAGCGGGGCGAGGGCGGCGCGGGCCACGTCCTGGTCGCAGCGGGCGAAGTCGCCCTCGGGCACCCGGCCCAGCGCGTTGGCCGCGCAGGTCATCGTGATCGCGAACCGCCCGCCGGCCGCGTCGATCACGGCGTAGTCGTCGGGGTCGCCGGCCATCGGCCGGAGGGTGGTGATCCGCGCGTCGCGCAGTTCGTCGGACGTGGCGAAGCAGGCGTACGGCAGTCCGGCGATGTGCGCGCTGCGGGGCCCGACGCCGACGACCCGGCCGCCGTCGATCCGGACCATGGACCCGCCGCCGACGCCGACGGTCCGTACGTCGAGCGCGGAGAGGTAGGACGCCTTGCCGAGGACGGTGGCGTGGCGGACGGCGACCTTGCCCCGGCGCACGACGCTGATGTCGGTGGAGGTGCCGCCGGTCTCCAGGAACAGGCCCTCGCTGATCCGTTCCTGCATCAGCGCGCCCGCGACCCCTGCGGCGGGGCCGGAGAGCACGGTGAGCAGCGGACGCCGGCGCATCTCGTCGAGCGACATCACTCCGCCGTCGCACCGCATCACCATCAGCGGCGCGTTCACCCCGGCCTTCGTGATGGAGGCGTCCACGAGGTCTGCGGTGGCCAGCATGCGCGGCAGGATCGCGGCGTTGACCACGGCGGTTCGGGTCCGCTTGGCGAGTCCGTAGAGCGAGGTGATCCCGTGTGCGGCCGTCATCGGCAGTCCGCGCGGGCGGGCAGCTTCGAGGACCGCCTGTTCGCCCTCCGGCCGGTCGACGCCGAACGGTTCGGTGGCGACGAGGACTTGGGCGCCTTCCCGGGTGACGGTGTCGACGGCGGTGCGCACCTCGTCCGCGTCCTCGGGGTCGGCCACATGGGCGTAGGCGAGCGGAAGCCGCTTGCCCGGGGCGAGTTCGAGCCTGCCGAGCGAGGCGAGCCGACGGGTGAGCACGGCGCCGGGGCCCGTGCCGATGCCGATCAGCCCGACGGTGGCGACATCGCCCTCCAGCAGGGCGTTGGTAGCCTGTGTCGTGCCGTGGGCCAGGAAGGCGACGTCCTCGGCGGCGCGGCCGGTCTGTTCCAGCAGCCGGTCGAGTGCCTCGACGATGCCGTGGGCGACGCCGTCCTCGTGGTGGTGGCTGGTGGGAACCTTCACCTGCCCCAGCAGTTCGAGGGTCGTGGCGTCGACGGCCACGGCGTCGGTGAAGGTTCCGCCCACGTCGATACCGACGCGGATGCGGTGGGTGGTCATGGCTGGGCACCTCCTTGTGCGGGTGGGTTGATGCGCGGGCGGGGGGGGGGGGGGGGGG
>NZ_JBCEWQ010000016.1:0-96994 GCF_038448545.1 Streptomyces sp. CLV115 | reverse complement strand
CCCCCCCCCCCCACCCCCGTCCTCGCCGGCCGCGTCGTCAACGCGATCGTGACCGGCAAGGAGTCGGGCACCGTCACCCGGCTGTCCCTCCTGATCGCCGTGATCGCCGTCGCGGAGGCCGCACTCGGCCTGTTCAGCCGCTGGCTCTCGGCCAATCTCGGCGAGGGCCTGATCCTGGACCTGCGCACCACCGTCTTCGACCATGTGCAGCGCATGCCGGTCGCGTTCTTCACCCGGACCCGCACCGGCGCGCTCGTCAGCCGCCTCAACAACGACGTCATCGGCGCCCAGCGGGCCTTCAGCAACACGCTGTCCGGCGTCGTCAGCAATGTCGTGACCCTGCTGCTCACGCTCGGCGTGATGCTCTCCATCTCCTGGCAGATCACCGTGCTCGCACTGGTGCTGCTGCCGGTGTTCGTCCTGCCGGCCCGCCGGATGGGATCCCGGATGGCGAGACTCCAGCGGGAGGCCGCGGCCCACAACGCCGCGATGGGAACCCGGATGACCGAGCGCTTCTCCGCACCCGGCGCCACCCTGATCAAGCTCTTCGGCCGCCCCGCCGACGAGTCCGCCGAATTCGCCGTCCGGGCCGGCCGGGTGCGCGACATCGGCGTACGCACGGCGATGGCCCAGTCCGCGTTCATCACCGCCCTCACCCTCGTGTCCGCCCTCGCCCTCGCCCTGGTCTACGGGCTCGGCGGCTTCTACGCGCTGCGCGGGCAGCTCGACGCCGGCGCGGTGGTGGCCCTGGCCCTCCTGCTGACCCGGCTGTACGCACCGCTCACCGCGCTCGCCGGGGCGCGCGTCGAGGTGATGAGCGCGCTCGTCAGCTTCGAGCGGGTCTTCGAGGTACTCGACCTCAAGCCCCTCATCGACCAGAAGCCGGACGCACGGGCGGTCCCGGACGGCCCGGTGTCCGTCGAGTTCGACCAGGTGCGGTTCGGCTACCCCTCCGCGGAAAAGGTCTCGCTCGCCTCCCTGGAGGACGTCGCGAGCCTCGACACCCGGGGCGGCGACGAGGTGCTGCGCGGCGTCTCCTTCCGCGCCGAACCCGGCCAGACCGTCGCCCTCGTCGGCTCCTCCGGCGCCGGCAAGTCGACCATCGCCCAACTGCTGCCCCGGCTGTACGACACCGACGAGGGTTCGGTGCGCATCGGCGGCGTCGACGTACGCGACCTGACCTCCGACACCCTGCGCGACACCCTCGGCATGGTCACCCAGGACGGCCACCTCTTCCACGAGTCGGTACGCGCCAACCTGCTGCTCGCCCGCCCCGGCGCCGCCGAGGAGGACCTCTGGGACGCGCTGCGCCGCTCCCGCCTGGACGGACTCGTCGCCTCGCTGCCCGACGGGCTCGACACCGTCGTCGGTGAACGCGGCTACCGGCTCTCCGGCGGCGAACGCCAGCGCCTGACCATCGCCCGCCTGCTGCTGGCCCGGCAGCGCGTCGTCATCCTCGACGAGGCCACCGCCCACCTCGACAACACCTCCGAGGCGGCCGTCCAGGAGGCGCTCACCGAGGCGCTCGCCGGCCGCACCGCCGTCGTGATCGCCCACCGGCTCTCCACCGTACGGGCGGCCGACCTCATCCTGGTCGTGGAGAGCGGGCGCATCGTGGAGCGGGGCACGCACGAGGAACTCCTCGCGGCGGGCGGCCGGTACGAGGAGCTGTACCGCACCCAGTTCGAGAACCCCGGTACGGAGCACGGGCAGCTCGACGCGCAGCCCTCGGCGTGACGGGCGTCTCTGGCGCGCCAAAACTAACAGCGCTAGTTTGGGAGCGGACGCCCCGTCCGCAACCGTGTCCGGGAGGAACAGCGATGAAGGCCCACGACGGCATGTACATCGACGGAGCCTGGCGGCCCGCCGCGGGACGGGACACCATCGCGGTGGTGAACCCGGCGGACGAACAGGTCATCGCCGAGGTCCCGGCCGGCGGGGCCGAGGACGTCGACGCCGCGGTACGGGCCGCCCGCGCCGCGCTCCCCGCCTGGGCGGCCACCGCCCCCGCCGAACGGGCCGCGCGGATCGCCGCCCTGCGTGATGTGCTCGTCGCCCGCAAGGACGAGATCGCCGGGACCGTCACCGCCGAGCTCGGCGCGCCGCTGCCGTTCTCGCAGGCGGTGCACGCGGGTGTGCCGATCCTGGTGGCCGGTTCGTACGCCGGGCTCGCCGCCTCGTACTCCTTCGAGGAGAAGGTCGGCAACTCCACCGTGTACGCCGAGCCGGTGGGCGTGGTCGGTGCGATCACCCCGTGGAACTACCCGCTGCACCAGATCGTCGCCAAGGTCGCCCCGGCGCTCGCTGCGGGCTGCACGATCGTCCTCAAGCCCGCCGAGGACACCCCGCTGACCGCCCAGCTCTTCGCCGAGGCCGTCCACGAGGCGGGCGTCCCCGCAGGCGTGTTCAACCTGGTCACCGGCCTCGGCCCGGTTGCCGGGCAGGCCCTCGCGGAGCACGAAGGCGTCGATCTGGTCTCGTTCACCGGCTCCACCGCGGTCGGCAGGAGGATCGGCGCCGCGGCCGGCGCGGCGGTCAAGCGCGTCGCCCTCGAACTGGGCGGCAAGTCCGCCAACGTCATCCTGCCGAGCGCGGACCTGGCCAGGGCGGTCGCCGTCGGCGTCGCGAACGTCATGGGCAACTCCGGCCAGACGTGCAGCGCCTGGACCCGGATGCTGGTGCACACCTCGCAGTACGACGAGGCGGTCGCGCTCGCCGCGGAGGCCGCCGCCAAGTACGGCGACCGCATCGGCCCCCTCGTCAACGCCAAGCAGCACGCACGGGTGCGCGGCTACATCGAGAAGGGGGTGGCGGAGGGCGCCCGTCTCGTCGCGGGCGGCCCCGAAGCCCCGCGCGAACAGGGCTACTTCGTCAGCCCGACCGTGTTCGCCGATGTCACCCCGGAGATGACCGTCGCGCAGGAGGAGATCTTCGGCCCGGTCCTCTCGCTCATCCGCTACGAGGACGAGGACGACGCCCTGCGCATCGCCAACGGCACCGTGTACGGCCTCGCGGGCGCGGTCTGGGCGGGCGACGAGGCCGAGGCGGTGGCGTTCGCCCGGCGGATGGACACCGGGCAGGTCGACATCAACGGCGGCCGGTTCAATCCGCTGGCCCCGTTCGGCGGCTACAAGCAGTCCGGCGTCGGCCGCGAGCTCGGCTCCCACGGGCTCGCGGAGTACCTCCAGACCAAGTCCCTCCAGTTCTGACCGTTCCGCACCGCCCCGTTCCTCCACACCGCCCCGTTCCCCCGCACAGCCCCGCTTCTCCGCACCGCCCGTTCCTCCGTCGCCCACTGTCAGGAGCCTGTTCGTGGTCCGCGCCGCCGTACTGCCCGCCGTCGGAGCTCCCCTGGAGATCACCGGCATCGAACTCCCGGAGCCCGGCCCCGGCCGGGTGCGGGTCGCCCTCGCCGCCGCCGGCGTCTGCCACTCCGACCTCTCGCTCTGCGACGGCACCATGCGGGTGCCCGTCCCCGCCGTCCTCGGCCATGAGGGCGCCGGCACCGTCCTCGCGGTCGGCGAGGGCGTCGGTCATGTGGCACCCGGCGACGGAGTCGTCCTCAACTGGGCGCCCTCCTGCGGGAGTTGTCATGCCTGCGCGCTGGGTGAGGTCTGGCTCTGCGCGAACGCCCTGAACGGCGCGGGCGCGGTGCACGCCCGGCGCGCGGACGACGGCAGCGAACTGCACCCCGGTCTCAACGTCGCCGCGTTCGCCGAGGAGACGGTGGTCGCCGCCGACTGCGTACTGCCCGTTCCGGACGGCATCCCGCTCACCGACGCGGCCCTCCTGGGCTGCGCCGTCCTCACCGGGTACGGCGCCGTGCACCACTCGGCGAAGCTGCGGGAGGGCGAGACGGTCGCGGTGTTCGGCGCCGGGGGAGTGGGGCTGGCCGCGCTCCAGGCCGCCCGCATCGCCGGTGCCTCGCGCATCGTCGCGGTCGACGTCTCCCCGCAGAAGGAGGAGCTGGCCCGCCGGGCCGGCGCCACCGACTACGTGGTCGCCTCGGAGCACACCGCGCGTGAGATCAGGGCCCTCACCGGCAAGCAGGGGGTGGACGCCGCCATCGAGTGCGTGGGACGCGCCACCACCATCCGTACCGCCTGGGAGTCCACCCGCCGCGGCGGCCGGACCACGGTCGTCGGCATCGGCGGCAAGGACCAGCAGGTCACCTTCAACGCCCTGGAACTCTTCCACTGGGGGCGCACCCTCTCCGGCTGCGTCTACGGCAATTCCGACCCGGCGCGCGACCTGCCGGTCCTGGCGGGCCACATCCGGGAGGGCCGGCTCGACCTGGGTGCCCTGGTGACGGAACGCATCACCCTGGACGGCATCCCGGCGGCGTTCGACAACATGATCGCCGGCAAGGGCGGACGGGCCCTGGTGGTGTTCTGACGGCCCGCCCGTGATTCCTCGCCGGGCTCAGCCCGTGGGCCCGGCGACCGACCTCTCCGTGGTGAGCAGCCGGGCGTCCATCTCGCCCTGCTCGAAGAGCCGGGAGGCCGGACCCACGATCAGCGGGTCCGGCTCGTGGGCCACCGCCGCGTCCTTGTCCGGGTAGTCGAAGCGGTGCAGCACGTGCCGGATCGCCTCCAGCCGGGCCCGCTTCTTGTCATTGCTCTTCACCACGGTCCAGGGCGCGTCCGCCGTGTCCGTGTGGAACAGCATCAGCTCCTTGGCCTCCGTGTACGCGTCCCACTTGTCCAGCGAGGCGAGGTCGACCGGGCTGAGCTTCCACTGCCGCACCGGATCGATCTGACGGATCATGAACCGGTTGCGCTGCTCGTTGCGGGAGACGGAGAACCAGAACTTCACCAGATGGATGCCGTCCCGGGCGAGCATCCGCTCGAATCCCGGTGCCTGGTGCATGAATTCGAGGTACTCGCGGGTGGAGCAGAACCCCATCACCCGCTCCACGCCCGCCCGGTTGTACCAGGACCGGTCGAAGAGCACGATCTCCCCGGCGGACGGCAGATGTGCCGTGTACCGCTGGAAGTACCACTGGGTGCGTTCGCGTTCGGTGGGCTTCTCCAGCGCCACCACTCGCGCGCCGCGGGGGTTGAGATGCTCGGTGAACCGCTTGATCGTGCCGCCCTTGCCGGCCGCGTCCCGCCCCTCGAAGAGGATGACGAGGCGTTCGTCGCGCTCCTTCACCCAGTGCTGGAGCTTGAGCAGTTCGATCTGCAGGGCGCGCTTGGACTTCTCGTACGCCTTCCGGCCGAGCTTTCGGCCGTACGGGTAGTCCTCCCGCCAGGCGTCCCGCGCCCGGCCCTCGGGCGTCACCAGGACCGGATCGTCGTCGCCGCTGTCGGACACCCGGAAGCCGGCGAGCCCGGGGCCGCCGTGCCGGGCCGCCTCGGTGAGCGCGCCCGGCACGGCTTCCCGGTCCCCGGTCCGCTGCTTTCGGGCGCCCTGCCTCTTCGTGCCCCGCTGCTTTTCGGCGTCCTGCCCCTTCGCGTCCCGCTGCTCCGTCCGCTCAGTGCCGGCCGGCTTCCCGGTGTTCCGCGTCATGTCGGCGTCCCTCCACCGGCGGTGCCGGATCCTTTCGCGTCAGGCCAGTCTGCGGACCAGTCCGGGAGACCGCCACCCCGGCCAGGCAGAGCAGTCCGCCGCCGACGGTGAGCGGCGCGGGCACCTCGTCCAGCACCAGCCAGGACATCAGCACCACCAGCGCCGGCACCGCGTACGTGGTGGCGCCCATCCGTCCCGCCGTGGTCCGGGCGAGCGCGTAGGCCCAGGTGGTGAAGGCCAGAGCGGTCGGGAAGAGGCCCAGATAGACCATGTTCAGGGTGGCGGACAGCGGTGCGTCGGCGGCGTCGGAGATCAGCGCACCGGAGAACGGCAGACAGGCGACGGTACCGACCAGGCAGCCGAAGGCGGTGATCTGCAGCGCGGAGCCGTGCCGCAGCGCGGGCTTCTGGCTTACCACCCCGGTCGCGTACGCCACGGCGGCCAGCAGGCAAAGCGCCACGCCGAGCACCGACGCACCGCCGTCCCCCGACATCGAGAGCCCCACCACCGCGGCGCCCGCGAACGACACGGCCATGCCCGCCAGCAGCCTGCGGGGCAGTCCCTCGCCCAGCATCCGGGCACCGAGCAGCGCGATCAGCAGCGGCCCGATGTTCACCACCATCGCGGCCGTCCCCGCGTCGACCTGTTGCTCGCCCCAGTTGAGCACCACCATGTACAGCCCGAACCAGAGCAGCCCGGACCGGACGATCCCCGGCCAGGCGGCCCGCGCAGGCAGCCCCTCGCGCCGCACCACCAGGAGCACGCCGAGCGCCAGCGAGCCGGCGAGCAGCCGGCCGAGGGCGAGCGCGCCGGGCGAGTAGGCCTCGCCGGCGCTGCGGATGGAGACGAAGGCGGAGGCCCAGAGCAGCACGGCGGTGCACGCCGCGGCGGTGGCCCGCCAGTCACGGCGGGCGGCGGGGGAGGGGGCCGGTTGTGTGGTCATGGCCCCGACAGTAGGGCCGCGACCGTTCGGCCCCTACCGAATTGTCGTCGGCTCGATGCCGAGGCGCTCGTACAGCGCCCGCTCGCCGGCCGGGGTGGCCTTCACCGCCCGGCCGGACCCGATCCGTACGCACCACCCGGTGTCCAGCGCATGGCGGCACAGCGCGGCGCCCGCCGCACCGGCCAGATGCGGCCGGCGTTCCGTCCAGTCCAGGCAGCTCCGTACCAGGGGACGCCGGGAGCCCGTCTCCAGGGCGATGCCCAGCTCGTCGAACCAGCGCAGGCCCTCGCCGGTGAGCGCGAAGCCGGTGTCCTGTGCCAGCAGCCCCCGTGCGGTCATGGCATCGGCGATCGCGATGCCGATCCGCCCCGCGAGGTGGTCGTAGCAGGTGCGGCCGCGGGCCAGCGCGCTGCCCGCGCTCACCGCGCCCAGGGTGCGCGGCCGCTCGGTCGGTGCGCCGGGGACGACGTGGGCCGCCAGGTCCTCGACCAGCTGCGCGGTGCGTTCGTCGGCCAGCCGCAGATAGCGGTGGCGGCCCTGCCGCTCCTCGGCCAGCAGACCGCCCGCGACGAGCTTGCCGAGGTGTTCGCTGGCGGTCGACGGCGCCACGGAGGCGTGCCGGGCCAGCTCGCCCGCGGTCCAGGCGCGGCCGTCGAGCAGGGCCAGGCAGAAGGCGGCGCGGGTCTCGTCGGCGAGGAGCGCGGCCAGGGCGGCGAGCCGTGGTGCGGCCGGGTCGGGGTGTGCCGTGCGTGCCATGTGAACCAGGATGCGTCAGGAACGCTTCGGCGCCGGCCGAACCGTCCCGGCCGGTGCCAGCAGCTCGTACTGCACCGAGAGGCCGTCGACCAGGGCCCGCAGCCCGGTCTCGAAGGCCCCCTCGTCGACCTTCTGGCGGCGCTCGGCCAGCAGATGGGCCTGGCCGAGATGGGGGTAGTCGGCGGGGTCGTACGCCGTCTCGTCGTCGACGAAGCCGCGGGCGAAGGAGCCCAGTGCCGAACCGGTGACGAAGTAGCGCATCAGCGCCCCGATGTACGTGGCCTGGGCGGGCGGCCAGCCGGCCCTGACCATCGCGCCGAACACCGCGTCGGCGACCCGGAGGCCGGCCGGCCGGCGCCCCGGGCCCTGGGCCAGCACCGGAACGATGTGCGGGTGCTCGGTGAGCGCCGCACGATAGGAGACGGCCCAGTCGTGCAGGGCGGCGCGCCAGTCGCGGGTGTCCGACTCGTCGAACATCGACAGATCGACCTGCGCGGACACGGCGTCCGCGACGGCGTCCAGGATCTCGTCCTTGTTGCGGAAGTGGTTGTAGAGCGAGGGTCCGCTGACCCCGAGTTCGGCCGCGAGCCGACGGGTGGAGACGGCGTCGAGCCCCTCGGAGTCCACGAGCGCGCTCGCCGTCACGACGATGCGGTCTCTGCTGAGGAGGGGCTTGCGCGGTCGGGCCATGCGGCACATAGTAGGGCCTGCAAGCGAAAAACTAGCAGTGCTAATTAAAGTGTGGGAGTCGAAGGATGAACCTGGAGCTCAGCGAGGAGCAGGAAGCGGTCCGGCAGCTCGCCAAGGACTTCGTCGCCCGTGAGATCGCCCCGCATGTCGTGGCGTGGGACCGGGCCGAGAACGTCGACAGGTCGATCGTGGGGAAGCTGGGCTCGGTGGGCTTCCTCGGGCTGACCGTTCCCGAGGAGTACGGCGGTTCCGGCGGCGACCACCTCGCCTACTGCCTGGTCACCGAGGAGCTCGGCCGCGGCGACTCCTCGGTCCGCGGCATCGTCTCCGTCTCCCTCGGCCTGGTCACCAAGACCATCGCCGCCTGGGGCGACGAGGAGCAGAAGCGGCACTGGCTGCCGAGGCTCACCGCGGGCGAGGCGATCGGCTGCTTCGGCCTCACCGAGCCCGGCACCGGCTCGGACGCCGGGAACCTGACGACGAGGGCCGTCCGGGACGGTGACGACTACGTCATCAACGGCAGCAAGATGTTCATCACCAACGGCACCTGGGCCGACGTCGTGCTGCTCTTCGCCCGCACCAACGACACCCCCGGCCACAAGGGCATATCCGCCTTCCTGGTCCCCACCGACACCGCCGGGCTCGGTCGCCGCACCATCCACGGCAAGCTCGGCCTGCGCGGCCAGGCCACCGCCGAGGTGGTCCTGGAGGACGTCCGGGTGCCCGCCTCGGCGCTCCTGGGGCCGGAGGGCAAGGGCTTCTCCATCGCCATGTCCGCCCTGGCCAAGGGGCGCATGTCGGTCGCGGCCGGCTGCGTCGGCATCGCCCAGGCCGCCCTGGACGCCGCCGTGGGCTACGCGGCTGAGCGCGAACAGTTCGGCAAGTCCATCGCGAGCCACCAGCTCGTCCAGGAGCTCATCAGCGACATCGCCGTGGACGTGGACGCCGCCCGGCTGCTGACCTGGCGGGTGGCGGACCTCGTCGACCGCGGCGAGGACTTCGCCACCGCCGCCTCCAAGGCGAAGCTCTTCGCTTCCGAGGCCGCCGTCCGCGCCGCCGGCAACGCGCTCCAGGTCTTCGGCGGCTACGGCTACATCGACGAGTACCCGGTCGGCAAGCTGCTGCGCGACGCCCGGGTGATGACCCTGTACGAGGGCACCAGCCAGATCCAGAAGCTGATCATCGGCCGCGCGCTCACGGGGGTCTCCGCCTTCTGAACCCCGCGCCGCGGCTCGAACGGGCGTCTGAGTACCCGGCTGAGTACGGGAACGGATGTGGCGCACGCCACGTCGGCCGATGCTGGGCTCCATGAGTGAGACAACATCGGTCAAGCAGCAGAGCACCGCGGCCTTCTACGGTCAGGCCGTCGCCTCCTTCGGGGTGGCGATCGGTGCGGTGAGTCTCGGCATCTACTTCCTGGACGCCGACGCCTGGGTCCGCGGATTCCTCGCGATCGGCGTCCTCTACCTCGTCACCTCCTGCTTCACCCTGGCCAAGGTCATCCGTGACCGGCAGGAGGCGGGGCAGATCGTCAGCCGGGTCGACCAGGCCCGGCTGGAGAAGATCCTCGCCGAGCACGACCCCTTCCAGAAGCTCTGACGATCCCGCCGGACGGACCCTAAGCGCTTGCTCAGGTTCGGGGTATGGTGTTCGTCCTGCTGATGAGAGGGGCGAGTGACGATGAGCACGGCGGAGGAGACCGACGGCGACAGCGCGCCGTGGGCCGAGGTGACGCCCGAGGCGGCCAGGCGGCTGCTCGTCGCCGCCGTCGACGCCTTCGCCGAGCGCGGGTACCACGCCACCACCACCCGCGACATCGCGGGCCGGGCCGGGATGAGTCCCGCCGCGCTCTACATCCACTACAAGACGAAGGAAGAACTGCTCCACCGGATCAGCCGGATCGGCCACGACCGCGCCCTGTTCGTCCTGGAGGCGGCCGCCGACGGCGGGGGCACCGCGGCCGAGCGGCTGGCCGAGGCGGTGCGGTCCTTCGTCCGCTGGCACGCCGAGCAGCACACCACCGCCCGCGTGGTCCAGTACGAACTCGACGCCCTCGGCGTGGAGCACCGCACCGAGATCGTCGAACTGCGGCGCAGGAGCGACGCGGTGGTGCGCCGGATCATCGGCGAGGGCGTGCAGGCGGGGGAGTTCGACGTCCCCGACGTGCCGGGCACCACGCTCGCCGTGCTCTCGCTCTGCACCGACGTGGCGCGCTGGTTCAACGAGCAGGGCAGCCGGACGCCGGACGAGGTCGGCGAGCTCTACGCCGACCTCGTGCTGCGCATGGTCGCGGCCAAGCGGTAGTGCGACGGCCCGGCGGCGGACCGCCGCCGGGCCGGACGCCCGCCCGGACCGGACGGGCCGAACCGGATGTGCCGAACCGGACGCGCCGGAGCCGGACGGGTCAGAAGTAGTAGCGCGACACCGACTCGGCCACGCACACCGGCTTGTCGCCGCCCTCGCGCTCGACCGTGACGACGGCGGTGACCTGCACCCCGCCGCCGGCCTCCTCGACGCTCTTCAGGACGGCCGACGCGCGCAGCCGCGAGCCCACCGGCACGGTGGACGGGAAACGGACCTTGTTCGTCCCGTAGTTGATGCCCATCTTCATGCCCTCGACCCGCATGATCTGCGGTACGAGCGTCGGCAGCAGCGAGAGCGTGAGATAGCCGTGCGCGATCGTCCGGCCGAACGGTCCGGCGGCGGCCCGCTCCGGGTCCACGTGGATCCACTGGTGGTCGCCGGTGGCCTCGGCGAAGAGGTCGATCCGCTTCTGCTCGATCTCCAGCCAGTCGCTGTGTCCCAGCTGCTCACCCACTCCGTCGCGCAGCTCCTGCGCGGACGTGAAGATCCTCGGCTCTGCCATGTCCCTGGTCCCTGCCTTTCCAGCTCCGGGCCGTGCCTCGTCGCGCTGTCCAAGCGCTTGCTCAGCATGGTTGGCGGGTGCGTTCCTGTCAACGACGGACCCGGCCCGGGGCGGGCCAGTAGGGTTGGAGGGGTGCCCCAGATCCCACAGACGCTCCATGAACTCACGGTCGGACAGCTCTCCGCGCGCAGCGGCGCCGCTGTTTCGGCCCTGCACTTCTACGAGGCCAAGGGCCTGATCAGCAGCCGCCGCACCAGCGGCAACCAGCGTCGCTACACCAGGGACGCGCTGCGCAGGGTGGCGTTCATCCGCGCGGCTCAGCGGGTCGGCATCCCGCTCGCCACCATCCGGGACGCCCTCGCCGAACTCCCCGAGGAGCGCACCCCGAACCGCGACGACTGGGCGCGGCTCTCCGTGGCCTGGCGCTCCGAACTCGACGACCGCATCGCGCGGCTGGGACGGCTGCGGGACCACCTCACCGACTGCATCGGCTGCGGCTGCCTGTCGCTGGAGAACTGCGTGCTGTCCAATCCGGACGACATTTCCGGCCGGCAGATCAGCGGCTCGCGCCTGATGCCGGAGCACCCGTAGACCGAACGCCCGCAGGCCGAACGCCCATGGGCCGGGCGCCCGCAGGCCGGGTGTCCGTCGGCCGGGCGTCCGTGGGCCGAGTGCCCGCAGGTCGGGTGTCTGTCGGCCGGGCGTCCGCGAGTCGGGCGTCCGGGGGCCGGGCGTCCATGGGCCGGTGTGTGCCGACCGGTCCCCCGTGGGCCCGTCGGCTCGTCCCGGCGCGGGTCACGCCGCTGAGGCCAGATCCCGTCGTCCCGCGCTGCGGGCCTTGGACAGTGCCGCCGGGGTGAGTACCGGCTGCGGCACCACGATCCCGCAGTCCGTGCAGACCGGGCCCGACCACGGCTCGTGGAGCCAGCGCAGGCCGGTGCCCGCGCACACCGGGCAGGCCGCGCCGGGGGCCGATTCCAGCGCCGCGATCAGCCGGCGCAGTACCTCGGCGAGCGGCCGGGAAGGATGCACCGCCGGGTCCTCGCAGCGGGCGACCCCGTTGCCGCCCCAGGTGCGCCGGTGCCAGTCGTCGAACGCGCCGGGCCGGCGCAGCCCGTCGCGCTTCTCCCGCCTGCGGCGCTCGGCGAACCCGGCCTCGTAACCGAGCCAGACCGCCCGCGCCGCCTCCAGTTCGTCCAGCGCGCGCATCAGCCGCGCCGGGTCGGGGGACCGGTCCTCGGGCCCGATGCCGTGCCGCACGCACAGATGGTCCCAGGTCGCCCGATGTCCGTAAGGGGCGAACCTCTCCAGGCACTTGCGCAGCGAATACCGCCGCAGTGCCAGGTCGCTCCGTGGATCGCGGACCTGTCTCGCAAGACTCCGGAATCCCGCCACCGCACCGTCACCTCCGTCGCTCGTACTTCGGCGTCCAGGGCCTTTCGTCCGGGTCGGGCCGGACGTAAACGAAAGGCCCTGAGAAATGGACGTACGGCTCCCCGAATAGGATCCCTCCGGGGACTACATCGTCCGAAAAGTGAGGCTGCCGGCGCCGGGACGCCGCGGACCGAGTGGCATGTGACGATTCAGAAAAAGTGACGGTTGTTCACCTTACCGATGGGTCATACCGCCAGTAACCTCCGGCGCACAGGCCTCTCGGAGGAGCGCGCATGCCCCCACGCACCGTCAAGCTCAGAGCCGCCACCATAGCGGCGGTCCTCGCACTCGGCACCACCCTGCTCGCGGCCCCGCCGCAGGCCGGCGCCGCGGAACCCGACCCCGTCACCGACTACTGCCAGGGGCAGTGCGACGACATCCTGCCCCCGGGCGAGAACGGGAACGCCACCCTCGTCGAGATCCTCGGCAACAAGGCGTTCGGTACGCATCCCAAGCACAGCGACGACCAACTCGACCGCTACAACGGCCTGGTGGCCGGACACTCGGGTCTCACCGACCAGAAGCTGACCGACTTCTTCAACGATGCCTCGTTCGGTGTGCCGAAGGACCAGGTCGAGTCCGTCACCTCGCCCCGCGACGACGTCACCATCACCCGTGACAAGACGTCCGGTGTCCCGCACATCAAGGGCACCACCCGCTACGGCACCGAGTTCGGCGCCGGATTCGCCGCCGGGCAGGACCGGCTCTGGCTGATGGACCTCTTCCGTCACATCGGACGCGGCGAGCTGACCTCGTTCGCCGGCGGCGCCCTCGCCAACCAGGGCCTGGAGCAGCAGTTCTGGCCTCAGGCCCCGTACACCGAGGAGGACCTCGAAGCCCAGGTCGAGCAGATCAGGACCCGCGAGGGCGCCCGCGGCGAGCAGGCCATGGCGGATGCCCAGGCGTATGTCGACGGCATCAACGCCTACCGGGAGAAGTCCAAGAAGGGCCGCTACTTCCCGGGCGAGTACGTCCTCACCGGCAAGATCGACGCCATCACCAACATCGGCGAGATACAGCCGTTCAAGCTGACCGACCTGATCTCCATCGCCTCGGTGGTCGGCGGCCAGTTCGGCGGCGGCGGTGGCGGGGAGGTGCAGGCGGCGCTCTCGCTGCTGGCCGCCCAGCAGAAGTACGGCGTCGCCGAGGGCACCGAGGTCTGGGAATCCTTCCGCCAGCGCGAGGACCCCGAGGCCGTGCTGACGATCCATGACGGCACCTCGTTCCCGTACGCGGGCAAGCCCGGCAAGGCGCGCGGCACCGCGCTGCCCGATGCCGGGTCCGTCACCGCGGAACCCGTGATCTACGACCGCACCGGCTCCGCGGGCACCGGCAAGAAGGCCCCGGTCAAGGCCCCGGCCCCGCTCAGGAAGGCCCAGGGCATCTACGACGACGGAGTCATCCCCGAGGGCTCGCTGCCCGGTTCGGGATCCGGCGCCCAGAAGCGCGGCATGTCCAACGCCCTGCTGGTCTCCGGGAAGAACACCGCGAGCGGAAACCCCATCGCCGTGTTCGGGCCGCAGACCGGCTACTTCGCCCCGCAGCTGATGATGCTCCAGGAACTCCAGGGGCCGGGCATCAGCGCCCGCGGCGTCTCCTTCGCCGGTGTCGGCATGTACATCCAGATGGGCCGCGGCCAGGACTACGCCTGGAGCGCCACCTCGGCCGGCCAGGACATCACCGACACCTACGCCGTCGACCTGTGCGAGCCCGACGGCTCCACGCCCACCAAGGACTCCACGCACTACCTCTACCGCGGCACCTGCACCGCCATGGAGACGCTGGAGCACACCAACTCCTGGAAGCCGACCGTCGCCGACTCCACGGCGAAGGGCTCCTACCGGATGCAGGCGAGGCGCACGAACTACGGCATCGTCACCCACCGCGCCACCGTCGGCGGCAAGCCCGTCGCGTACACCTCGCTGCGCACCACCTACCGTCACGAGGCCGACTCGATCATCGGCTTCCAGATGCTCAACGACCCGTCGTACGTCAAGGACGCCGCCACCTTCCAGCAGGCGGCGAGCAACATCGACTACGCCTTCAACTGGTTCTACGCCGACTCCCGCACCGCCGCCTACTACAACAGCGGCATGAACCCGGTGCGGGCGCCGGGCGTCGACCCGGCGCTGCCGGTGCGGGCCGAGCGGGCCTACGAGTGGCAGGGATACGAACCGGCCGCCAACACCGCCGCGTACACCCCGTTCGCCGAGCACCCGCACTCCAGCGGGCAGGACTACTACATCTCCTGGAACAACAGGCAGGCCAAGGGGTACGCCGCCGCGGGCTTCGGTCTCGGCGCCGTGCACCGGGGCGATCTGCTGGACGACAGGGTGGCGAAGCTGGTCGAGGAGGGCGGGGTGACCCGTGCGTCCCTCACCCGGGCCATGGCCGAGGCCGCGGTCACCGATCTGCGCGGCGAGCAACTGCTGCCCGAACTGCTCAAGGTGATCCGCTCGAAGCCGGTGACCGACCCCGAACTCAACAGCGCGGTCCAGCAGTTGGAGTCCTGGCGGGCGGCGGGCTCGCAGCGCCGGGAGAGCAGCCCCGGCTCGCACACGTACACCCACGCCGACGCGGTGCGGATCATGGACGCGTGGTGGCCGAAACTGGTCGAGACCGAGTTCAAGCCGGGGCTCGGTGACGACTTGTACGGAGCGCTGACCGACAGCCTCGCCACCGACGAGTCACCGGCGGCCAGCCACGGACCGAGCGGGGCGCACAGCGGATCCGCGTTCCAGTACGGCTGGTGGGGCTTCGTGGACAAGGACCTGCGCCAGGTCCTGGGGCAGCCGGTCAAGGGGCCGCTGGCCAGGACGTACTGCGGCAACGGCGATGCGGGCAGTTGCCGTGACGCGCTGCTCGCCGCCCTGAAGCAGGCGGTGGCCCGGCCGGCGACGGAGGTCTACCCCGGGGACGACAACTGCGGGGCGGGCGAGCAGTGGTGCTCCGACTCGATCGTCCACCGGCCGCTCGGCGGGATCGGCCAGAAGGCGATCCACTGGCAGAACCGCCCGACGTACCAGCAGGTGGTGGAGTTCCCCGCCCACCGGTAGGGGGCCGCACCGTGGTGCCGCCACCGGTAGGGGGCCGCACCGTGGTGCCGGGCGGGTCGGAGATCCTTCGGGCCCGCCCGGCGCCGTCTCACCGGTACTGGAGGTACCGCTTGCGCACGGCCCGGAACGAGGCCAGATCCCGCGCCCAGGCGCCGACGACCTCGTCCGTGTCCGCGCCCGCGTCGATCATCGTGCGGACCCGGGTGTTGCCGGTGAGCTTGTCGATCCAGTTGTCCGCACGCCACTCGAACCCGCTCCAGGTCCGCTTCGCCGTCACCAGCAGGGCGATCCCGGTGCGTACCGGGTCGAAGACCTCCCGGTCCAGGACGTGCAGTTGCACCCCGCCGACGGTCTTGCCCTGGAACTTGGAGAACGTCGGCGCGAAGTACGCCTCGCGGAACGCGACCCCGGGCAGGTCCAGCGCGTTCGCGGCCGCCGCCCAGCGGTGGTCGATGCCCTCGGCGCCGAGCAGTTCGAACGGGCGGGTGGTGCCGCGCCCCTCGGAGAGGTTGGTGCCCTCGAACAGACAGGTCCCCGAGTAGACCAGCGCCGTGTCGGGCGTCGGCATGTTGGGGCTCGGCGGCACCCACGGCAGTCCGGTGGCGTCGAAGAAGTCCGAGCGCTTCCAGCCGGACATCTTCACGATGCGCAGGTCCACCGGCCGTTCGGCCAGGAACCGGGCGTTGAAGAGCAGGGCCAGCTCGGTGACCGTCATGCCGTGCGCCTGGGCGATCTCCCGGCGGCCGACGAAGGTGCCGAACGCCGGGTCGAGCACCGGACCGAGCGCCGCCCGCCCGGTCACCGGGTTCGGCCGGTCCAGGACGACGAACCGTTTCCCCGCGAGAGCGGCCGCCTCCATGCAGTCGTACAGCGTCCAGATGTACGTGTAGAAGCGGGCGCCCGCGTCCTGGATGTCGAAGACCACGGTGTCCACGCCGGAGGCGGTGAAGACGTCGGCGAGCGGCTGCCCGCTCTTCAAGTACGTGTCGTAGACCGGGAGTCCGGTCGCCGGGTCGTCGTAGCGACCCTCCGAACCGCCCGCCTGCGCGGTGCCGCGGAAACCGTGCTCGGGCCCGAAGACGGCGATCAGGTCCACCCGCTCGTCCGGGTGCATCACATCGACGATGTGGCGCACGTCGGAGGTGATCCCGGTCGGGTTGGTGACGACCCCGACCTTCTCGCCCTTCAGCAGCGCGTAGCCGTCCGCCGCCAGCCGGTCGAAGCCGGTACGGACCCCGCGGTGCCCCTTGCCCGGGGCGGGAGCGGCGGTCGCGGCCCCGGTCCCGGCGGCCGTCGCCGCGAGGGCCCCCACCGCACCGCCGGCGGCCAGCAAACCACGTCTGGACAGGCTCATCGGGCTACCTCCATGATCGCGACGTCTGTCATGGTCACGCACGCTAGCGCGCGTTCGGGCCATACGGAACGAGCCGGACGGGACGGTTGTGACGGGAGTGGCGCCGGGGGCGGTGGCCACCCCTTCCGTTCCGGCATACCGACTGGTTAGTCTGCCAGAGAAGTCGGCTGAGAGAGGCGGGATTCGATGAGCGCGGTGCAGGGCGCGGGCGTGGTGGTCACAGGGGCCGGAGGCGGCATCGGAGCCGCTCTGGCCCGCGGATTCGCCGCCCGGGGCGCCCGGGTCGTGGTCAACGACCTCGACGGGGCGAGGATCGAGGCGCTGGCCGAGGAGATCGGCGCCACCGCCGTCGCCGGGGACGCCTCGCGGATCGTGGACGCCGCCAGGGACGCGCTCGACGGCACCGTCGACATCTACTGCGCCAACGCCGGTCTCGCCTCGCCCGGTGACGTCCTCGCGGACGAGGAGGTCTGGGCCGCGGCCTGGGACGTCAATGTGATGGCCCACGTCCGCGCGGCCAGGGCGCTGCTGCCCGACTGGCTGGAGCGCGGCAGCGGCCGCTTCGTCTCGACCGCGTCCGCCGCCGGACTGCTGACGATGATCGGCGCAGCCCCGTACAGCGTCACCAAGCACGGCGTCGTCGCCTTCGCCGAATGGCTCTCGCTCACCTACCGCCACCGCGGCATCAAGGTCCACGCGATCTGCCCGCAGGGTGTACGTACGGACATGCTCACCGCCGCCGGGTCGGCCGGGGAACTGGTCCTCGCGCCCAGTGCCATCGAGCCCGAGGCGGTCGCCGAGGCGCTCTTCGACGCCATGGCCGAGGACCGCTTCCTCGTCCTGCCGCACCCCGAGGTCGCCGGGTACTACCGGGCCCGCAGCAAGGACACCGACCAGTGGCTCGGCAGCATGAACCACCTTCAGCAGAAGTGGGAGGAGACCCGCTCATGAACGAGTCCGTCGAGGTGGGAGGAGACCGGCGCATGACCGAGTCCATCTACGCGGCCAAGCCCTGGACCGCCCTGCTCAGCGAGGCCCAGCGGGCCCCCGTCCACCCGGCCGCGAGCCTGGTCCACGCCTTCCGGGACTCCGCCGCCCGCAGCCCCGGGCACCCCGCGCTCGCCTACTTCGACGGACGCCTGAGCTACCGCGAGACCGACGCGCTCTCCGACTCGGTGGCCGGCCACCTCGCCGCCGAGGGGCTGGAGCGCGGCGACCGCGTCGCGATCATGCTGCAGAACACCCCGCAGTTCGTGATCGCGCTGCTCGGCGCCTGGAAGGCCGGTGCCACGGTCGTCCCGCTCAACCCGATGTACAAGTCCGGCGAGGTCGGCCACGTACTGAAGGACGCCGAGGTCACCGCACTGATCTGCGCGGACTTGGCCTGGGAGGCGTATCTGCGGGACACCGCGGCCGGCGCCCCGACGGTACGGACCGTCCTCACCACCAGCGAGCTGGACCTCCAGACGCACAACGACGCCCGCGTGCTCGGCTTCGAGCGGCTGCCCGTGCCCGGGGACACCGAGGACCTGGTCGCCGTCGCCCGCCGGGGCACCAAGGCTCCCGAGGGCCGCGGACCCGCCGCCGACGACGTGGCGCTGATCAGCTACACCTCCGGGACCAGCGGCACCCCCAAGGGCGCCATGAACTCCCACGGCAACATCATGGTCAACGCCGAGCGCCAGCGGGCCGGGCACCCCGTCGCCGAGGGCTCCTCCTACTTCGCGCTCGCCCCGCTCTTCCACATCACCGGCATGGTGTGCCAGCTGGCCGCCTGCCTCACCAACGCGGGCACCCTCGTCCTCGCGTACCGCTTCCACCCGGGCGTCGTCCTCGAAGCCTTCGCCGAACACCGCCCCGCCTACACCGTGGGCCCGTCCACCGCCTTCATGGCGCTCGCCGCCCACCCGGACGCCACCCCCGAGCACTTCGCCTCCTTCCGGGTGATCTCCTCGGGCGGTGCGCCGCTGCCGCCCGCGCTGGTGGAGAAGTTCCGGGCGGGCTTCGGCCCGTACATCCGCAACGGCTACGGCCTCACCGAGTGCACCGCCCCGTGCGCCTCCGTGCCGCCGGAGCGCGAGGCCCCCGTCGACCCGGTCTCCGGGACGCTGTCGGTCGGCGTCCCCGGCCCCGACACGGTGGTCCGGATCCTCGACGAGAACGGCGCGGAGGTTCCCTTCGGCGAGCAGGGCGAGATCGCGGTCCGCGGCCCGCAGGTCGTCTCCGGCTACTGGCGGCTGCCGGAGGCCACCGCCACCGCCTTCCCGGACGGCGAGCTGCGCACCGGCGACATCGGCTTCATGGACAGCTCGGGCTGGCTCTACGTCGTCGACCGCAAGAAGGACATGATCAACGCCTCCGGCTTCAAGGTCTGGCCGCGCGAGGTGGAGGACGTCCTGTACACCCATCCGGCCGTCCGGGAGGCGGCCGTCGTGGGCGTCCCCGACACCTACCGCGGCGAGACCGTCCGCGCCTACGTCAGCCTGCGGCCCGGCGCCCGCGCCACGCCCGAGGAGCTGAGCGGGTACTGCAAGGAACGGCTCGCCGCGTACAAGTACCCGCGCGAGGTCGAGATCCTGACCGAACTCCCGAAGACGGCGAGTGGGAAGATCCTCAGGCGGGAACTGCGTTCCCCCCGCTAGACCGAATCACGCACGGTACGGAAGGACGGTGGCGGCAATGGCCAAGGCGACGGACGGGGACACGGCTCCCGTCCCTCAGCGGCTGCTGGCCGCCGCCACCCGGCTCTTCGCCGAGCAGGGCTACGACCGCACCTCGGTCCAGGAGATCGTCGAGGCGGCGGGCGTCACCAAGGGAGCGCTCTACCACTACTTCGGCTCGAAGGAAGACCTCCTCCAGGAGGTCTACGCCCGGGTGCTCCGCCTCCAGCAGGAGCGCCTGGACGCCTTCGCCGACGCCGACGCCCCCGTCGAGCAGCGACTGCGCGACGCCGCGGCGGACGTGGTCGTCACCACCATCGAGAACCTCGACGACGCCTCGATCTTCTTCCGGTCCATGCACCACCTGAGCCCGGAGAAGAACAAGCAGGTCCGGGGGGAGCGGCGCCGCTACCACGAACGTTTCCGGGCCCTGGTGGAGGAGGGGCAGCACAGCGGAGTGTTCTCCACCGCCACCCCGGCCGACCTGATCGTCGACTACCACTTCGGTTCGGTCCACCACCTGTCCACCTGGTACCGCCCCGACGGCCCGCTCAGCCAGCAGGAGGTCGCCGACCACCTGGCCGACCTGCTGCTGCGCGCGCTGCGCCCCTGATCCGGCGCCGAGCGGCCTCGTCCTCGTTCTCGTTCTCGTTCGCGGGTCCGGCGCCGAGCGGCCCCGTGCCCGTACCCCGATCCGTCTCCGAGCGTCCCCGTCCGCGGGCCCGGCTCCGAGCGTCCCCGTCCGCTTCCACCGCCGCTACGCGGCGCCGCCCGTCAGCCGGTCCAGGAGCGCTTCCGCCGCCGGGTTGCGGGGCCGGGGCGCACGTCCGGCCAGGACCACGGTCCGGCCCGGCTCCGGCTGGCGGATGCTCACGCACGGCAGCCCCGCGTCCTCGCCGATCCGCCGGGGCACGATCGCCACCCCGATGCCGGCCCGTACGAGATCGACGAGCAGCCGGATCTGCGTGACGTCGCAGGTGATCCGGCGCTCCAGCCCGCAGTGCGCGGCCAGTCTCCGCACCGCGGTCTCCAGTCCGGTGCCCGCCCGGAAGTCCACGAACGGCTCGTCGCGCAGGTCCCGGATCAGGGTGCGCCCGGACGTCGCCAGCCGGTGGCCCGGCGCGGTGATCAGCACCAGGTCCTCGTGCCAGGTCGCGAACCCGGCGATGCCGTCGGGGAGTTCGGCGGCGTCCGGCGCGAGATAGGCGAGATCCAGCTCACCGGCCCGCAGCTCCGCGACCAGCTCCGGCGTCGTCGCCTCGCGCAGCGAGATCTGCACCCCGGGCCACAGCCGGTGGTACGCGGCCAGCTCGGCCGCCAGATCCACGCAGGTCAGGGTCTGTATGGTGCCGACCCTGACCCGGCCGGTCACCAGCCCCGCCACGGCCGCGACCGCCTCCCGTGCCGCCTCGGTCCCGGCGAGTACCGACCGGGCCGCCGGCAGCAGTGCCCGGCCCGCCTCGGTGAGGATCACCCGCCGGCCGGTCCGGTCGAACAGCGCGGCCCCCAGCTCCCGTTCGAGATTGCGCACCGAGGTGCTCAGCGCGGACTGCACGATCAGCTCGGCACGGGCGGCGGCGGTGAAGCCGCCGTGCGTGACGACCGCCAGGAAGTGGCGGAGTTGGCGTAGCTCCATCCATCTACGGTATCGATCGCAGCCAGCTGAACCATCTGTTGGACCGATCACGGATGCGGGCCGAAGCTGGAGGTATGACTCACATCCAGCCGTCCGCGCACGTCCCCGCGCTCTGGACCGCGGCGTACGGTCCGCACCACCCGCGGGCCGTACGGCTCGCCGCCCGGTGCCTGCTGCGGGTGAGGGCCTTCGTCCGCGAGCTGGCGCTGGCGGACCACGTCGGGTCCGGCGGCTACTGAGCCGGCTGCCGGGCGGGCGCGCGGGCCCGAAACCCGTTCGTGGGGCCGCAGAGTGCCCGGTTAGCATCCGAAGATGCAGACGTCCGCCGAGGAACGGTTCCATGCCCTGGAGAGACTGATCGGGCACGAGGACCCCGGGCAGTGTCACCTCGGGCTCATCCTGCTGACCGAGCGCCTCACCGACCGCCCTCCGGCCGACGACGGGGAGACGGACGCGCTCGCCGGGCTGCTGCCCGCGACACTGACCGGGCTGCCGGAGGCGGATCTCCTCCTGGCCCGGCTCTACGAACGGCTCGGCCACCGTCTCGGGGGCCGTCCCCGGCCGCCGTGGCGCACGGCCGGGCAGCTGCCGGCGGCGGTACGGATCGCCTGGCTGCGCGCCGATGTGCTGCACGACCCCGCGGTGCTCCGCGACGAGACTCCGGGCGAACTCCTCTACCAGGCGGTACGCGGGGCGGGCATCGCCGGGACGCACCGGCCGGCGCGACTCGTGGACGAGCTGGCGGGCAGCGGCGATCCGGTGCTCCGGGCCGAGGCGCTGCGGCTGGCCCGGGAGGGGCTGCACACCGGACTGCTGGCCCCGGCGCTGGTCCGGGAGGACCTGATCGGCCTGCTGGGCGCGGGCAGTACCCCGGTCGTCGTCGGTGCGCTGGGCGAGCTCGCCGAACCGTGGGCGGCCACGGATCCGCTGCCGCCCGAAATCCTCGCCCCGTTCCTCGCCGCCGGTCCGGAGCGGGGCGGTCCAGAGCGGGGCGGTCCAGAGTGGGGCGGTCCCGAGCACGGCGGTCCCGGGCACGGCGGGGCGCAGGAGCCGGCGGGAGACGCGGTGCCGGTCCGGCCCGAGGTGGCCGACGCCGCCCTCACGGCCGCCGCGCGTCACGGCCACCGGGGCCTGCTGCGCCGGGTCGTCGACGACCCCGGCCTGCCGCCGGGCCTTCGCCGGCGCGGCCTGGAACTGCTCGGCGACCTGGCGGAGCGCGACGACATCGGCGAACTGACGGCCGTCGCCGCACGCGATCCCCTGCTGCTGGGCGGACCGGCCGTGACCTGCCTGCGCGGACTCCACCGGCGCGGCCACTTCCCGGACGGTCCGGACGTCGCCGCCGTCGTGGGCCTGGCCCTGGCCGACCACTCGATCCCGCCCCGCGACGTGGCGACGATCCTCTTCACCGCCCGCAAGGAGACGCTCCGGGTACTGACCGACGTATCCGCCGACGACCCGGGCTGGCCGCGACGGCTCGCCCTGCTCGTGGCCCTGGCCGGACAGGGGGCCGGCGACCTCCCGATCGGGGACGCGATCGCACGCGTCCTGCCCGCTGCCTCCGCCCCCGGGCCGTTCCTCGACGCGATCCGCGAGCTGCGCCACGCGGACGCCGAAGAGGCCGTGATCGCGCTGCTGCCCGCCGCCCCGGCGGCGGCCCTGGACACCCTGGAGGCGATCGGCGGGGACCGTACGGCCGAGGCCCTGCGCGACGGGCTGGGCCTCACCACGGGCGGGACGGCGCCCCATCTGCGCTCCGTACGCAACCGCGCCCTCGAACTGCTGTGGCTGCTGAACCGCGATCCGGAGCTCCGCCGCGAGCTCCTCGCACGGCTGGACCCCGTCGATCTGCCGCCCCGCGTCGCGGCCGGCCTCGGCGGCCCGGACGAGCGGGAACTGGCCCTGCTGAGATCCCACCTGGACCCGGACGCGCCGGAGGCGGCGCTGTGCCGGCTGGCGGCCCACGGCGACACCGGCACTCTCCCGGTCATCGCCGACCTCCTGCTGCGCATCGTGACGGAGCAGGCCGCGGCGGGGGAGCCGGGCGCGCCCGGCCGGACGGGGGAGTACGGGCAGCCGGCCGGTGAGCCGGTGGTGCCGCAGGATGTCCTGGACGCGGTGAGCGCCCTGGGCCGCAGACTCCACGAACGGGGCGCGATCCGGCCGGTCTGCCTGCTCGGCGCCACGGATGCGCGAGAAGCGGGCGACGCGCTCGCCGCGACCATGGCACTGGACCTGCTGGAGAGGCCCGGACTGTCCGACGGCGAGCGGGCGATCCTGCTCGAACTGCTCCTGCGGACCCCCTGGACGGGCACCCGGGCGAGGGTGCACCGGCTGCTGCGCCACCGCGACCGGCACGTACGCAAGCACGTCATCGCCCTCCTCGCCCGCGACGCCACCGGCGAGGACGCCCAGGCCCTGTCGGCGACGCTGATCGCGCTGACGGCCGCGCCGGACATCCAGACCGTCCGGCAGGCACTGCTCGCCCTCGGCCACGCCCGGGCCCACTGGGCGAGCGCCGCGATCGCCGGCTGCCTCGACCATCCGAACATGAACATCAGGAAGACGGCGGCCGAGGCGCTGGTCCGGGCGGGCACCCCGGCGGCACTCCCGAAGCTCCTCTTCCGGCTCGGACACGACGGCAACCCCGGTCTGCGCGGCAGGCTCGTCGAGGCCCTGCACGCCGTCCTCGGCGACGCCTACGCGGCCACCCTCCTCGCCGCCGCCGAACACAGCCGGGACGACGGCGCCCGTGAACTGCTCCTGGAGGGCCTGGGCCGCAGCCTCACAGCACGCGCGGTCCTCGCGCTGGAGGACCAGGCCTCACCGGTGGCGGCCACTCTGCTCTCGCTGGTGGCGTCCCGCCGCGTCGGACTGGCCGCCGGCACCGTCCGGGACCTGGCGCCGGCCCTGGCCCGGCACGGGATCACCGTCCCGGCCGCCGGGCAGCCGTCGTCGGCGGCCGAGGAGTCGGACCGTGACATCAGGGCGCTGGTGGTCCGGGGCTGGAACCCGGAGGCCGCGCTGCGCCTCGCCGAACGGGACGGGCAGCTCCGCCACGACCAGTCGGAACAGCTCCGCCCGATGCTGGCCGACTGGCTCCGGCTCGCCCGCCCCCGGCCGGGGACCGGGGACGCGCGAACACAGAGCCAGGCGCACTCACAGAGCCAGGCCGGAACACGGAACAAGGTGGTGCGGTTCGCGATACGGCTCTGCACCGGGGCCGGGGGCGTGGTGCGGCTCCGCGACGAGCCCCGGGACGCGGAGCTCATGGTGTTCGCCCGGTCCGCCCAGGTCCTGCTGGACGCGCTCGACGACGCCCGGGACGGCGACCGGCACGACCTGATCGCCCTGCTCGAAGCGGTCGCCCCGAAGCTGCCGGCCGCCGAGCGGCCGGCAGCCGTCGCCGCCGTGCGGGCCCTGCGCCCCGCACCCGCGACGCCGGTCCGGTCCACGCTGACGCTGCTGCGCCGCCTCGGCGCGGTCCCGGTCCGCGCCGACCTCGACCGGGCCCTCGCGGACGCCCGGCTCGGCACCGACCCCCGGCAGGCCGAGACCGCCGTGCTGCGTGCGGCCTTCGCCGTCCCGGAGACGGCCGCCGACGACGCGCCGCCCGCCGGCGCCCGGGCATGGCGGGCCGCGCTGGACGAGGCGGTCCGCACCCCGGGCGCGCTGGAGGAGTTCCGCCGGAGGGACGACGGCTCGGTCCCCTCGCGGTACCGGCTGACCGCTCTGATCGAGGCCCACCGGGGTGCCGGCCCCGTGGTCCGCGCCGCGCTGCTCGACTGGATGACGCTGCTCCAGCCCGTCGACGCACCGCCCTGGACCATCACCGAGACCGTCCACGCGCCGGCCCCGGCGCCACGGCGGGCACGCGTGGACGATCTCGACCAGCCCCGTTCGGCCGCCCTGCGGGAAAGACTGCTGGCCATGCTGGGATCGGCCGACGCGGACCGCAGACGGACCGCCGCCCTCGCGCTGGCGCGATGGCCCGAACCGGAGGCCGGACTGGCGGTGCTGCGCGCGTACCTCCGCGGCCGGATCGACCTGCCCGGCGGCCCCGGCACCGGCCCGATTGGTCTGCTGGGCGCGATCGGCGAGGCGGAGCTGCGGGAGGAGGGCGTCCTGCCCGACCGGGTGGCGCTCGCCGCCCGGCTCGATCCGTGGCAACTGGAACGGCTGCTCCCGCTGCTGCTGGAGTGGTGGGAGCACGCCCCGCCCGCGGTGGCCGGGACCATCGCCGACGCACTGCGCGCCTGCCCCGCCGACGTGCTGGCCGCAGCCCTGGACGACCGCCTCGACGCCGGGGCCCGGGGCTTCCTGGACCTGCTCGTCGGCCGTCCGCTCCTGCGCACCCCCGCGCTGACGCGGACCCGCCGACGCCTGCGCACCGAGGGACGCGACGATCTCGCCGACCGGCTCCTGCTCGTCGAGGGCCCGCTGCGCGGGCCGGACGCGGAGCGGGAGGACGCGGCGGCACTGGCGGCGCTCCGTGACCGCGGCACGGCGGTACCCGCCCAAGCCGGGCGGCGCCCGACCCGGCAGGAGCTGCTGGACCTGGCCGCGACCGGCACACCGGAGCAGATCTGCCGGGCGCTCACCGAACTCGCCGGGACGCACACCGGCCCGGAGCCCGACCAGGACCCTCGACTCGTCGACCTGCTGGGCGAGCTGCTCGGCCACCCCCGGTCCAGGGTCCGGCTGCGCGCCCACCGGACCTCGCGGACGATGCTCGACCGGCCGACCCATCTGCGCCACACCGGGCTGCTGCTCGACGACCCCCGGCCCGATGTGGTGCGGATGGCGATCCGTACGCTCTGCCGGGCCGGCTGGGAGCCGGCGCTCCCCACCGTGACCGACCTCCTCGGACACCCCCGTGCCGTGGTGCGCCGGGCGGCGGCCGAGGCGCTCGTCGAGCTGGGCGGGGCGGCGGTCCCCGCCCTGCGCAGGGCCGCCGCCCACGCCCGGCCCGACCGGCGCTCCCGCTACACGGACGTACTGGACCGGATCAGGGCCGGTGGGCGCTGACAGCGCCCGCGGAACCCGGCCCTACACGTACCGCTTGATCTCCCGCCGGGCCAGCGAGCGCTGGTGCACCTCGTCCGGGCCGTCCGCCAGCCGCAACGTCCGTGCCGCCGCCCACAGTTCGGCCAGCGGGAAGTCCTGGCTCACCCCGCCCGCGCCGTGCAGCTGCACCGCCCGGTCGAGGATGTCGACCACCGCGCGCGGGGTGGCGATCTTGATGGCCTGGATCTCCGTGTGCGCGCCCCGGTTGCCCACCGTGTCCATCAGCCATGCCGTCTTCAGCACCAGCAGCCGCAGCTGCTCCACCGTGACCCGGGCGTCCGCGATCCAGTTCTGCACGACGCCCTGCTGGGCGAGCGGCTTGCCGAAGGCCGTACGGGACACCGCCCGCCTGCACATCAGCTCGATGGCCCGCTCGGCCATGCCGATCAGCCGCATGCAGTGGTGGATCCGGCCCGGTCCGAGCCGTGCCTGGGCGATGGCGAAGCCGCCGCCCTCCTCGCCGATCAGATTCGCGGCCGGCACCCGCACATCGGTGAACACGACCTCCGCGTGACCGCCGTGGTAGTGGTCCTCGTAGCCGTACACCCGCATCGCGCGGCGCACTTCGAGACCGGGGGTGTCGCGGGGGACCAGGATCATCGACTGCTGGCGGCGGATGTCCGGGCCGTCGGGGTCGGTCTTGCCCATCACGACGAAGATCTCGCAGCCCGGGTTCATCGCCCCGGAGATGTACCACTTGCGGCCGTTGACGACGTAGTCACCGCCGTCCCGCACGATCCGGGTCTCGATGTTCGTCGCGTCCGACGAGGCGACCTCGGGCTCCGTCATCGCGAACGCCGAGCGGATCTCACCGGCCAGCAGCGGCTCCAGCCACCGCTTCTTCTGCTCGTCCGTGGCGAACTGGAAGAGCACCTCCATGTTCCCGGTGTCCGGGGCCGCGCAGTTCAGTGCGGTCGGCGCCAACTGCGGGGAACGGCCGGTGATCTCGGCGAGCGGCGCGTACTGGAGGTTGGTCAGCCCGGCCCCGTACCCGGCGTCGGGCAGGAAGAGGTTCCACAGCCCCTGCCTGCGCGCCTCGGCCTTCAGATCCTCGACGACCTGCGGGGTGTCCCACGGGGAGGCCAGCAGTGCGCGCTGCTCGTCCGCGGTCTTCTCGGCCGGGTACACGTACTCGTCCATGAAGGCGAGCAGCCTGCCGCGCAGCTCTTCGGTGCGGGCGTCGAATGCGAAGTCCATGGGGGTGATCAGCCTTCCTGGAGGGTGGTGAGGCCGTGCTCGATGAAGACGGGGACGAGATCGCCGATGCGGTCGAAGCCGGCGCCGACGGTCCGGCCCAGGGTGTAGCGGTAGTGGATGCCCTCCAGGATCACGGCGAGCTTGAACCAGGCGAACGCGGTGTACCAGGAGATGGCGGAGGTGTCCCGGCCGGAGCGGGCGGCATAGCGCTCGATCAGCTCGGCGGGGGAGGGGTGGCCCGCCGCGCCGCTGGTGGTGGAGACCGGGGAGTCGGCCAGGCCGAGATCGGAGCTGTACATCACCAGCAGCCCGAGGTCGGTCAGCGGGTCGCCGAGCGTCGACATCTCCCAGTCGAGTACGGCCCTGATCTCGTCGTCCGGGCCGATCAGGACGTTGTCCAGGCGGTAGTCGCCGTGCACGACGGTGGGCGCGGGGGAGACGGGCAGCTCGCGGCCGAGCGCGGCGTGCAGCTCGTCGATGCCGGGCAGCTCGCGGCCCCGCGAGGCGTCCAGCTGCTTGCCCCAGCGGCGCAGCTGCCGGTCGAGGAAGCCCTCGGGCCGCCCGAAGTCCCCGAGCCCGACGGATCCGGGGTCCACGGAGTGCAGTGTGACCAGGGTGTCGACGAGCCCGAGGACCGCATCCCGGGTGCGCTCGGCGCCCAGCGGGGCGAGCTGCCCGGCGGTGCGGTACGGAGTGCCCTCGACGTACTCCATGACGTAGAAGGGCGCCCCGATCACCGAGTCGTCCTCGCAGAGCAGCACCGGTTCGGGTACCGGAACGGCCGTCGGGTGCAGGGCGCTGATCACCCGGTGCTCGCGCTTCATGTCGTGCGCGGTGGCCAGCACATGGCCCAGCGGGGGCCTGCGGACGACCCAGCGGCCGGTGCCGTCCGTGACGACGTACGTCAGGTTCGACCGGCCGCCCTCGATGATCCGGGCTTCGAGCGGTCCGCTCACCAGGCCCGGCCGCTCGCGGTCGAGATGCCCGCGCAGCCGGTCGAGGTCGAGACCTGGCGGGTGGACTGGGCTCATCGTGCACACCTCCGGGGGTGAAAGACGGTCGGAGACCATCATGCCGACCAGTCGGTATGTCGTCCAGTGGGCGCCCGGGCCCAGTGACCGGACCCGGTCGCTACTTGGCCCGGAGTCTGGCGTTCAGTCGTATCTCTGAATAAGGTTCACGTATGAATACCGAGCTGCTGATCGACGAAGTCCGGCTGACTCCGATCCTGATAGCCGACCCGCCGCTGCTCAACACCCAGGGTGTCCACCAGCCCCACACCCCGCGGCTCATCGTCGAGGTCGTCACCCGCGGCGGAGTCACCGGCATCGGCGAGACGTACGGGGACGGCAAGTACCTCGAACTCGCCCGTCCGCTCGCCACCGCCCTCGCCGGACGCCCGGTCAGCGATCTGAACGGCCTGTTCGCTCTGGCCGACGAGGTGTGCGGCGATTCGCGCGCCGCCGACGACCGGGTCGACGCCGGCGGACTGCGCGGCGTCCAGACCGCCGACAAGCTCCGGCTCTCCGTCGTCTCCGGCTTCGAGGTCGCCTGCCTGGACGCGCTGGGCAAGTCCCTCGGCCTGCCCGTGCACGCCCTGCTCGGCGGGAAGGTCCGCGACCGCGTCGAGTACAGCGCCTATCTCTTCTACCGCTGGGCCGCCCACCCCGACGGCGGCGAGAAGGACGACTGGGGCGCCGCCCTCGACCCGGCCGGCGTCGTCGCCCAGGCCCGGCGCTTCGCCCGCGAGTACGGCTTCTCCTCCTTCAAGCTCAAGGGCGGGGTCTTCGAACCCGACCGGGAGATCGCCGCGATCCGCGCCCTGGCCCAGGAGTTCCCCGGACAGCCACTGCGCCTCGACCCCAACGGCGCCTGGTCCGTCGAGACCTCGCTGTATGTCGCCGAGCAATTGAAGGACGTACTCGAATACCTGGAGGACCCGGCGAGCGGCACGGAGCTGATGGCCGAGGTCGCCGCCGGCACCGGCGTACCGCTGGCCACCAACATGTGTGTGACCACCCTCGCCGAGGTGCCGGAGGCCTTCGCCCGGGGCGCCGTGCAGGTGGTCCTCTCCGACCACCACTACTGGGGCGGGCTGCACCGCACCCGTGAGCTGGCCGGGATCTGCCGCACCTTCGGCGTCGGACTCTCCATGCACTCCAACACCCACCTCGGCATCAGCCTCGCCGCGATGACCCATGTCGCGGCCACCGTGCCCAACCTGGACTACGCCTGCGACAGCCACTACCCCTGGCAGACCGAGGACGTCATCACCGCCCGCCACGTCTTCGAGGACGGCCGGCTCACCGTGTCCGACGCGCCCGGCCTGGGCGTCGAGCTCGACCGCGAACGCCTGGCCGCACTCCACCGGCGCTGGCTCGACGACGACGGCACGATGCGCGAGCGCGACGACGCGGCCGCCATGCGCAAGGCCGAGCCGGCGTGGCGGACACCGTCGATCCCGCGCTGGTGACGGCCCCGCCGCCCGGGCGGCGGGCCTGAGTTGCGGGTGCCCGGACCCGCACCGATGGTCGGGGCATGAAGGCGATCAGCTACAGCGGGTACGGCGGGGCCGAGGTGCTGGAGTACGGCGAGCGGCCCGACCCCAGGGTCGGCCCGGACACCGTCCTGGTGAAGGTGCGGGCCGCGGCCGTCAACCCGGTCGACTGGAAGGCCCGCGAGGGCTGCCTCGACGCCGCACTGGAGGCCGTGTTCCCGGTGATCCCCGGCTGGGACGTGTCCGGCGTCGTCGTGCAGCCCGGGATGGCCGTCGACGAGTTCTCGGTCGGCGACGAGGTCATCGGCTACGTACGGGAGGACTTCCTGAGCCGGGGCACCCTCGCCGAGTACGTCGCCGCCCCCGTGCGCACCCTGGCCCGCAAACCGCTGAGCCTGAGCTTCGAGGAGGCGGCCGGACTGCCGCTGGCCGGTCTCACCGCCTACCAGGTCCTGCACCGCACCCTGCGGATCCGGGAGGGCGAGACGGTCCTCGTCCACGCGGCGGCCGGCGGGGTGGGTTCCTTCGCGGTCCAGCTCGCCCGGCACACGGGCGCCCGCGTCATCGGCACCGCGAGCGAGCACAACCACGCGTACGTCCGGCAGCTCGGCGGGGAACCGGTGGCCTACGGGGACGGCCTCGCCGACCGGTTGCGGGCCCTGGCCCCGGACGGCATCGACGCCGCGTTCGACACCGTCGGCGGGGAGGCGCTCCGGGTCTCCGCCGAGGTGCTGCGGCCCGGCGGACGACTGGCCTCCATCGCGGACGGCGAGGTCCTCGCCTACGGCGGCCACTACGCCTACGTACGCCCCGACGCGACCGACCTCACCCATCTGGCCGAACTGGCCGAACAGGGCATCGTCTCGGTCCATGTGGATCGGGTCTTCCCGCTGGAGCGGGCGGCGGACGCCTACCGGCTCAACGAACAGGGGCGCACCCGCGGAAAGATCGTCGTCACCGTGGACTGGGAGGTCCCGGACCTCGGCCCGGACGTCTGACCGTCCCGCACCCGGACGCCCGACGGCCCCGCATCCGGTCCCGGGCGCGTCCGGGGACCGGGTCAGAACAGCATGGCCGCGGCGAACACCGCGAGCGCGACCGTGCACGCCGCCGCCGTCAGCGCGCCGCGTGCCGACAGCGGGCGCGGCCGCGCGGTCCCCATCCCGAGCACCCGCAGATGCGCCACCCGCAGAAAACCCAGCCAGGCCAGCGCGCTCAGCGACACCGCCACGATCGCGGCCGGGCCCGCCCCGCCGTGCAACGCCTGCCTGACCGCCAGCAGCGCCACCACCGTGCACGACAGCGTCGTACGCCGCCAGGCCAGCCGGGTCCGCTCGGGCTGGAGGCCGGGGTCGCGCGCCGGCGTGGTCACCGGCCCTCCCAGCCGAAGAGGACCACCACCACCATCGCCACGGCGACGACTCCGACGGCCAGTCCGAGCAGCGTCGGGAACCGCGAGACCGGCAGGTCCTCGCCGCGCCGCATCGCCCGCTCGCACCGCACCCAGTGGTTGACCGCCCGCAGCGCGCACAGCACCCCGGCCGCCAGCAGCCCGAGCGCCAGACCGGCCCGGACGCCCCACGCCAGCTCCGGCAGGAACTGGTCGACCGCGAACCCGCCGCCGATCAGTGCCAGAGCCGTCCGGATCCAGGCGAGGAAGGTCCGCTCGTTGGCGAGCGAGAACCGGTAGTCCGGGGTGTCGCCCTCGTCGCGGATGCGCTGCGGAGCGAACCACAGCCGCAGGCTCTGTACGAACTCGTTCACGCGTGAACCTTATCTGCCGCTTTGTGGATACCGGGCGCCGCGCTCAGGAGGCCGCTCCGCCCGCCCGGAAGGCGCGCAGCCTGCGGTACGCCTCCAGGCCGTCCGGCACCCACTCCCGCTCGCCGATCCGCCGGGCCAGCTCGTCATCGGTGAGAAAGGTGTGCCAGGCGACCTCCTCCACCTGCGGATTCACCGGCAGCTCGCACCGTACCCGGTAGACGTACGACCACCAGGAGTGCCCGGCGGTCTCGTAGAGGAACTTGAAGAGCGGCTCCGGCCGGGGGAGCCCGGACACCCCCAGCTCCTCCTCGGCCTCCCGCAGCGCCGCCTCGTCGTACGACTCGCCGGCGCCGACCACCCCGCCGACGAACATGTCGTAGTGCGAGGGGAAGACCAGCTTGCCCGGCGTCCTGCGGTGGACGAACAGCCGGCCCTCCGCGTCCCGGACCTCGATGAAGACACAGCGATGGCGAAGGCCCCGCGCGGTCGCCTCACCGCGCGGGGCCTGCCCCACGACCGCGTCGTTCTCGTCGACGATGTCCAGGATCTCGTCAGAAGGAGTCATGCTCCTCATCCAACATCAGGCCATCGCGGGAGGGGCTACTGGCCCATGACGTACTTGACGGTCGGACCCGTGGTCCAGCCGCCGTCCACGGCCAGCTCGGCACCGGTGACGTACGAGGCGGCGTCCGAGAGCAGGAAGGCGACCGCCTCCGCGATCTCGGGGGCCTCGCCGACCCGGCCCATCGGGGTGTTCGGGTAGTTGCCCTCGCCCTGCTGGATGCCGACGGACGCGGTCATCGGCGTGTAGACCATGCCCGGGTGCACGGAGTTCACCCGGATCCTCGCCGTGCCCAGCTCCACCGCGCCGACCTTCGTCAGGCCGCGCACGCCCCACTTCGAGGCGCCGTAGCTGGAGGTCAGGGCGAGGCCCATCAGGCCGGCGGCCGAGGAGATGTTGACGATCGAACCGCCGCCGTTCTCCTTCATCACCGGGATCACGGTCTTCATGCCTATGAAGACGGCCGTCAGGTTGATGTCGATGACCTTGCGGAAGTGCTCGACGGACTCGGTCTCCAGCGGCATACCGGTCGACACCCCGGCGTTGTTGACCAGGCCGTCGATCCGTCCGAACTCGGCGACGGCGAACTCCGCGACGCGCCGCCAGTCCTCCTCGGAGGTCACGTCGTGGTGCGCGAAGCGGGCCTTGGCGCCCAGCTCCGCGGCGGTGGCGGCGCCCTCCTCGTCGAGCACGTCGGTGATCACCACATTGGCCCCGTTCGCCACCGCGAGGCGCGCGGCCTCGGCACCCAGGCCCCGGGCGCCGCCGGTGATGACGACGGTCTTGTCGCTGAGCTTGCTCTTGTCGGTCATGTCGCTTCCTTCATGTGGTGCAGGTGGCATGTGGTGCCGGTGCTGAGTGGTGCGGGTGGTCACGCGTGGCCCGGCACGGGGGCGTGCAGGAACGCGTGGGTGGTCTCGACGAGATCGGCGAGGAAGAGCTCGTCGCCGGTCAGCGGCTCGATGCCGTCGAGACGTTGGTGGGCGCGGTCGGCCATCGCCGCCCCGATCAGGGTGAGCGCCAGATCGAGCCGCTCCAGGCGGACGGGGCCGGGCAGCGCGCCCAGCCGGTCCCCGATGCGGCCGATCAGCCGCCCGTAGTTGGTGCCGTCCAGGGTGGGGTGCAGCCGGCCGGTCCGCAGCCCGGTCTCATGGGTGAGCTGGGCCGAGATCCGCAGACACCGGCGGCCGCGGTCGTCGGCGAGCAGGCTCGCCTCGGCCGTCATCAGCGCGGTGAGCAGCTCCCGTACGCCGCAGTCCTCGCCCAGCCGGGCGAGCAGCGGCGTCAGCACCTGTTCGGTACGGGCCAGACGGCCGGCCATCACCGCGTCGAGCAGCCCGGCCCGGGAGCCGAAGTGGTACTGGACCGCGGAAGGGTTGCTCTGCCCGGCCAGCCGGACGATGTCCCGCAGCTGGGCGCCGTCGGTGCCCTGTGCCGCGAAGACCTCCTCGGCCGCGCGGATCAGCTTCTCCCTGGTCTCCTGTCCGGAGGTTCGCGCCATGCGCCCACTCTAATGCTGGCCATTATTAAAAACCAGCGGGCGGACGCCCCCGGCGACCGGGCGGGTCCGCTCAGTTCGGCTGGAGGCTCTTCTCGCGGCGCCCGCCCACCGGCCCCTCCGGCATCGCCGGATGCAGCCCGAGCAGCACGATTCCGGCGACGATCGCCGCCAGACCGGCCGCCTGCCAGGCCAGCGCGCCGGTGTCGGTGCGCAACTGGTCGCCGAGGAAACCGACCCCGCAGGCGATCCCGGCCAGCGGCTGGGCGGCCGTCAGCGGCGGCAGCGAGACCCGGAGCGGGCCCGTCTCGAAGGCGCTCTGCACCAGCAGCAGCCCGGTCACCCCAAGCACCAGCACCGCGTACGGCTGCCACGCCGTCACCAGGGCCGTCCACCCCTCGTCGGACAGCCGCTGGCCGGTGACCCGGGTGAGCGCGTCCTGCAGTCCGTACAGCAGCCCGGCCGCCACGGCGAGCAGCGCGGGGGCGGCCCCCGAGTCGGAGCGCTTGGCGAAGGCGGTGAGCAGCAGGGCGGCGCCCACGACGACACCGATCACCAGCCAGTGCCGCAGCGCGCTGGTCACCGCCTCGCCGCCCTGCGGCTGACCCGCCAGCAGAAAGGCGGCGACCCCGCCGGCCAGCAGCCAGAGTCCGGCCCAGCCCTGATGGCCGAGCCGCTGACCGGTCCGATGGCGCGACAGGGCCATGGCGAAGAGCAGATTGGTCGCGAGGAGTGGTTCGACGACGGACACCTCGCCCTTGCCCAGGGCCAGGGCGCCCAGCACCATGCCGCAGACCATCAGCCCGATTCCGGCCAGCCAGCTCGGCACCCGCATCAGATCGAGCAGCAGCCGCGGCGAGAGGTAGTCGCTCCGCGGGGCGTGCGAGGCGGCGGCCTGCTGCAGGACGAATCCGAATCCCAGGCAGCAGGCGGCACTCACGGCGAGTACGACGATCAGCACCGACACGCTTCTACCTCAAGTCAGGCCAGAAGTGGGTGATTTGTTTCGACGATAGCGCCTGCGCCCCGGGGGTGCGGCCGGGACGCCGCCGACCGGGCGGTTGACGCCGGAGCGAGCGGTGCCGAAGATCTGACGCACGAGTAACTTCCGGCGCCGGGGGGACGGTGCCGGAGCCCGACCGTGGCCGTGACCGGATCGCCCCGACAAGGATGGAACCCATGGCGTACGACGCTGATGTGATCGTGATCGGGGCAGGGCTCGCAGGCCTGGTGGCCACCGCCGAGCTGGTCGACGCGGGCCGCTCGGTGATCCTGCTCGACCAGGAGCCCGAGCAGTCGATCGGCGGCCAGGCCCACTGGTCCTTCGGCGGCCTCTTCCTCGTCGACTCGCCCGAGCAGCGCCGGATGCGGGTCAAGGACAGCCATGAGCTGGCCCTGCAGGACTGGCTCGGCACGGCGGGCTTCGACCGCGAGGAGGACCACTGGCCGCGGAAGTGGGCCGAGGCGTACGTCGACTTCGCGGCCGGTGAGAAGCGCTCCTGGCTGCACGCCCAGGGGCTGCGGATCTTCCCGGTCGTCGGCTGGGCCGAGCGAGGCGGCTACGACGCGAACGGCCACGGCAACTCCGTGCCCCGCTTCCACATCACCTGGGGCACCGGCCCCGGCGTCGTCGCCCCCTTCGAGCGCCGGGTCCGCGAGGGCGTCGCCAAGGGCCTCGTACGGTTCCGGTTCCGGCACCGGGTCACCGGCCTCGGCCGTACCGCCGGCGCCGTCGACACCGTGACCGGCGAGGTGCTGGAGCCGAGCGGGGCGGCCCGGGGCACCGCGAGCAGCCGGGGGACGGCCGGCACGTTCGAGCTGCGGGCCCAGGCGGTGGTCGTCACCTCCGGCGGCATCGGCGGCAACCACGACCTCGTGCGCAAGCAGTGGCCCGCGCGGCTGGGCACCCCGCCCGCGAAGATGCTCTCCGGCGTCCCCGCCCATGTCGACGGGCTCATGCTCGGCATCGCCGAGGAGGCCGGCGCCCACCACATCAACCGCGACCGGATGTGGCACTACACCGAGGGCATCGAGAACTGGAACCCGATCTGGGCCAAGCACGGCATCCGGATCCTGCCCGGACCGTCCTCGCTCTGGCTGGACGCCACCGGCAAGCGCCTCCCGGTCCCGCTCTTCCCCGGCTTCGACACCCTGGGCACCCTCGAACACATCATGAGGTCCGGCCACGACCACACCTGGTTCGTCCTCGACCAGAAGATCATCGGCAAGGAGTTCGCGCTCTCCGGCTCCGAGCAGAACCCGGACCTCACCGGAAAGTCGATCCGCGACGTCATAGGCCGGGCCCGCGCCGACGTACCGGCCCCGGTGAAGGCGTTCATGGACAACGGAGCGGACTTCGTCGTCGAGAAGGACCTCGCCGCACTTGTCCGGGGCATGAACGCCCTCACCGAGAAGCCGCTGATCGACGAGGCCGAACTGCGCCGCGAGATCACCGCCCGCGACCGCGAGGTCGCCAATCCCTTCACCAAGGACCTCCAGATCACCGCGATCCGAGGGGCCCGCACCTACCTCGGCGACAAGCTGATCCGCACCGCCGCGCCGCACCGCATCCTCGACCCCAAGGCCGGCCCGCTGATCGCCGTCCGGCTGAACATCCTGACCCGCAAGTCGCTCGGCGGCCTGGAGACGGACCTGTCCTCCCGGGTGCTCACCGCGGACGGCACCCCGCTGGAGGGTGTGTACGCGGCGGGGGAGGCGGCCGGCTTCGGCGGCGGCGGCGTACACGGCTACCGGTCGCTGGAAGGCACCTTCCTCGGCGGCTGCATCTTCTCCGGCCGCGCGGCCGGGCGGGCGGCGGCGAAGGCGGTCGGCTAGGGCGGTCGGCCAGGGCGGTCTCGCGGTGCCGGTACCGGCCCGCAGCCAGTTCCGTACCGCTCCGTTCGGTACGGCCCAGGGCGGCCGGACCCGCCCCCGGCGGGCGTGGATAGAGTCGTGGCGTGAAGATCCCGCGTCTCCTCGACGGCCGGCTGAAGCTCCGCCACCTGGTTCTCGTCGACGCGCTCTCCCGGCAGGGAAGCGTCGTCGGCGCCGCCGCGGAGCTGCACGTGACCCAGCCCGCCGCCACCCGCAGTCTGCACGAGCTGGAGGACATCCTCGGCGTCCCGCTCTACGAACGCGGGCCCCGGGGCGTCACCGCCACCGTGTTCGGAGAGGCGTTCACCGAGCACGCCCGGTCCGTGCTCGCCCAGCTCGCGCAGGCGGGCCGCCATGTGGTGGAGCTGGCCGACGCCGACCGCGGCACGGTCATCGTCGGCACCCATCTGGCCGGCTCGAACGTGCTTCTGCCGCGAGCCATCGCCGACATCAAGAAGGAGCGCCCCTATCTGACGGTGATCGTCCGGGAGGCGTCGCCGGAGGCTCTGCTCCTGGAACTGGAGGCCGGCCGGATCGACTTCGTCGTCGGTCGGCTCACGGTCCCCTCCGACGAGCGGACGGTGCGCCGCAAGCTCTACGACGAGTCGGTCGAACTCGTGGTCAGGGCCTCGCACCCGCTTGCCGGGCAGAGTGCGGTGGAGCTTGCGGACCTGCCGGACTATCCCTGGATCCTGCCGGGCGCGGAGACCGCGCTGCGACGGGAGATCGAGGAGTTCTTCGCCCGGCACGGCATGCCGCTGCCGATGAACCGGGTCGAGACGACCTCGTTCCTGACCGTGCGCCAGCTTCTGCTGGAGACCGATGTCGTCGCGGCGCTGCCCGGTCTGATCATCCGGGACGACACCCGTATCGTCCGGCTGGCGGTGCCGCTGGATCCGATCGGGCACAGCGTCGGGCTGACCCTGTCGGCCGCCCGGGCGCTGGGCCCGTCCGCGCAGGCGCTGATCCGGAGCCTGGAGGACATCGCCGCCGGCATGGCGTCGCAGAGCGCGGCCGGCGGTAACGGTCCGCTGTAGGCCGTGCCGTCGAACCGCCGCCGCCGCCCGAAGGCGGCCGTGCGGCGATTCTGGCGAAAGGCCCTGAGGGCTGTCCCGCCCTCAGGGACGGGTGAGCCCCAGGAAGTGCTCGGCGTTGCCGTGCGTGATCAGCTCCCGGCTGCGGTCGTCCAGGAAGGAGCTCTTGCGGACCACCTCACCGACCGGCCGTTCTCCCAGCGGGTACGGATAGTCGCTGCCCACCATCACCCGGTCCGCACCGACCGTGTCGACCAGCAGCCGCAGGGCACGATCGTCGAACACCACCGAGTCGACGTAGAAACGGCCCAGATAGTGCGAGGGCGGGTACTCGGAGGTGCCGATGACGTCGTGCCGGCCGTGCCAGGCGTTCTCCATCCGGCCGAGCCAGAACGCGAACGAGCCGCCGCCGTGCGCGAAACAGATCTTCAGCCGGTCGTCGATCCGGTCGAAGGCCCCGCCCAGGATCAGGGCGAGGATCGACAGATGGGTCTCGGCGGGCATGGCCGTGAGCCACTGCGCCATCCACCGGTCCAGCCGCGGCGAACTCGCCATGTCCCAGGGGTGCACGAACACCGGCACATCGAGCGAGGCGCAGTGCTGGAGGAAGGTGACGACCCCTTCGCTGTCCAGGTCGCGATCCCCGACATGATTGCCGATCTCCACGCCCCGGTGCCCGTTGGCGATGCTCCGTTCCAGCTCGCGGCAGGCCGCGTCGGGATCCTGCAACGGCACCTGGCAGAACGGGATCAGCCGGTCCGGCGCCGGCGCGGTGATCTCCAGCGCGAGATCGTTGAAGATCCGTGAGACCTTGGCGGCCTCGGCCCCGCTGCGCCCGTAGGTGAAGAACGCCGGGGTGGGGGAGACCACTTGACGGTGCACCCCGTCCGCGTCCATGTCCCGCAGCCGGGTCCCGGCGTCCCAGGCATCGGCCCGGATCCGCCGGAACTCTCTGGAACCCATCATGACCACGGCGTCCGACTCGGACTCGATCCGCAGCCAGGGCGCGTCCGGACCGGCCTCGGCCGTCAGATCCGGCCAGCCGCGCGGAACGTAATGCGTGTGTACGTCGATCGTGCGGTCCACGCTCAGCCCTTCCCGGGATGCAGAGCACCGCACTCGGGGCACGTACGCGCCTTCTCGTCGCCGTAGAACTCGGCGAAGACCGGCGGCAGATCCGCGACGATGTCCCGCACCTGGAGCTCGACCTCATGGATCTTCGTGGCGCACTCGGGGCAGTACCACTGGAACCGCTCCGGAGTGCCCTCCTCCCGGACCCGCTCGATGACCAGCCCGATCGACCCGGCCTCCGGCCGCTGCGGGGAATGCGGCACATTGCCGGGCAGCAGCCAGACCTCGCCCTGCCGGATGTGTACGGTCCGCGGTCCCTCCTCGGTCATGAGGTCGACATGCATATCGCCCTTGACCTGGTAGAACCACTCCTCGTACGGGTCGAGGTGGAAGTCGGTCCGCTGGTTGGGCCCGCCGACGACCTGGACGATGAAGTCCCGGCCCAGGGACATGGTGCGGTTGTTCACCGGCGGCTTGAGCAGGTGCTCGTGCTCGGTGATCCAGCCCTGGAAATCGATGACCGGGGGAATGGCGGTCATGAGGACACCTCCGTGCTGTGCGCTCTGTGTGACTGGCGCGGCCGCGGCAGATGGGCGACCGCCTGGATCTCGATCAGCAGATGGGGATGCGGCAACTGGTGCACCGCGACGGTCGTCCGGGTCGGTCCACGCTCGTCGAAGAACTCGCCGTAGACCTCGTTGTATCCGCCGAAGTCGTTCATCGACACCAGATAGGTGGTGATCTGGGCGATGTCGCAGAGCTCCGCGCCCACCTCGGCCAGGATGTCCCGGATGTTCTCGATCACCGCCCGGGTCTGCGCCCGGATGTCCAGCTCCGTGGTGCCGAACTCATCGGCCTCGACACCCACGAAGGTATTGTCCGGCCGGCGGGAACTGGTGCCGGAGACGAACACCAGGTCCCCGACGACCTTCACATGAGGGAACCGCCCGCGCGGAGCGGCCTTGCCCTCGATCACCCGTGAACCGCTCATCGGAACCCCTTCACCGTGACGGACCCGATGCCCGCCACATCGCACTCGGTGACCCCCGCGACCAGCGGCACGGCCGCCGTGGCGGCGCCCGCGAGCACCACCTGACCCGCCTTCAGCGAAATCCCGCGGCGACGGCACATGTCCAGCAGGGCGTGCAGCGCGCGCACCGGGTCACCGAGAACAGCGGCGGTCGATCCCACCGTCCGGGTCGCCGCGGTACGCAGCCGCACCGCGCGGTTGGCGACGTCCGTCAGGGGCCGCCACGGCCCGATCGCGAAGCCGGCCGCGGAGGTGTTGTCCGCGACGACATCGGTGTAGGTGAACCGGAAGTCCCGGTAACGCGAGTCGATGATCTCGACGGCCGGGGCCACGGCGTCCACGCACGACTCGATGTCCGTCGCCGGATCCTTTGGATCCACGTCCCGGCAGAGCCGGAAGGCGACCTCGGGCTCGACCTTCGGGTGGATGAAGCGCGACAGGTCGACCTCGTCGCCGTCCGCGATCCGCATGGCGTCCGTGAGCCGGCCCACGATCACGTCGGAGACACCCATCTGAGCCATCTTGGCCTTGCTGGTGAACCCCAGCTTCGCCCCCACGACCCGCTCGCCGCGGCCCACCCGAAGCGCCAGCAGCGCCGACTGCACCGCGTACGCGTCATCGATGTCGAGCTCGTGGCTGTCGGCGAGGCTCGGGGTGTCCCTGCGGGACGTCTGTGCCGTGTCCAGCCGCTGCGCCAGTATGCCGGTCAGCTCTGCCGGGATCATTTTCCGCTCCCTTCCGTGCCGGCCGCGCGCCGCGCGGCCAGGTCCAGTGCGATGTCCACGATCAGGTCCTCCTGACCGCCCACCATCTGCCGCCGGCCGACCTCCAGGAGGATCTCCCGGGTGTCGACCCCGTAACGCCGCCCCGCACGTTCGGCATGCAGCAGGAAGCTGGAGTAGACACCGGCGTAGCCGAGCGTCAGGGTCTCCCGGTCCACCTGGACCGGCCGGTCGCGCAAGGGGCGGACGATGTCGTCGGCGGCGTCCTGGAGCGCGAACAGGTCGCAGCCGTGCTCCCAGCCCAGCAGGTCCGCGACGGCGACGAACGGCTCCGCCGGGCAGTTCCCGGCCCCGGCCCCCTGACCGGCCAGTGCCACGTCGACCCGGCAGGCGCCGTGCTCCACGGCGGTCACGCTGTTGGCGACCGACAGCGAGAGGTTCTCGTGGGCGTGGATGCCGATCTCGGTCGCCTCGTCGAGCACCTCGCGGTACGCGTCGACCCGGGCGGCGACCTCGCGCATCGTCAGACGCCCGCCGGAGTCGGTGACATAGACGCAGTGCGCCCCGTACGACTCCATCAGCGCGGCCTGACGGGCCAGGCCCTCGGGGGAGTTGAGATGGCTCATCATCAGGAACCCGGACACATCCATCCCGTTCTCCCGGGCCCAGGAGATGTGCTGCGCGCTCACGTCGGCCTCGGTGCAGTGCGTCGCGACGCGCACACTGCGTACCCCGAGCGCATGGGCCCGGCGCAGATGGTCGATGGTGCCGATGCCGGGCAGCAGCAGGGTGGTCAGCTTCGCGTGTTCGAGGACGTCCGCCGCGGCTTCGATCCACTCCTCGTCGCTGTGCGCGCCGAACCCGTAGTTCGCGCTCGAACCGCCGAGCCCGTCGCCGTGCGCGACCTCGATGGCCGCGACCCCGGACCGGTCGAGCGCGGCGACGATCCGGCGCACCTGGTCGACGGTGTACATGTGCCCCATCGCGTGCATGCCGTCGCGCAGGGTCACGTCCTGGACGTACAGCTTCATGAGGTCACCCATCCTCGGAGTGCGGCGATCTTCTCCGCGGTGCGGACCGCGGCGGAGGTCATGATGTCGAGATTGCCCGCGTAGTCGGGCAGGTAGTGGCCGGCGCCGAGCACCTCCAGGAACACCGAGACCCTGACCCCGGTGACCCGCCGGCCCAGGGCCGGCACGACGGTGTCCTCGACCGGGTCGAACTGGACGTCCTGCTTGAGCCGGTAGCCGGGCACGTACTCCCGTACCGACTGCGCCATCTGCTCGACGGAGGCCACGATCCGGTCCCGGTCGGCGTCGCAGAGCCCGCCCTCGACTAGGCAGAAGACGGTGTCGCGCATGGCGAGCGGGGGCTCGGCCGGGTTGAGCACGATGATGGCCTTGCCGACCTCGGCGCCGCCGACCAGGCGGATCGCCTCGCCGGTCGTCCCGGTGAACTCGTCGATATTGGCCCGGGTTCCGGGACCGGCCGACTTCGAAGCGATGGAGGCGACGATCTCCGCGTAGGCGACCGGCGCGATCCGGGAGACCGCGGCGACGACCGGAATGGTCGCCTGACCGCCGCAGGTGACCATGTTGACGTCCCCGGCGGCGAGATGCTCGTCCAGATTGACCGACGGCACCACGAACGGTCCGAGAGCCGCCGGGGTGAGGTCGATCATCAGCTTCCCGTGTTCCGCCGCCATCCGGGCGTTGCGCACATGGGCCTTGGCCGAGGTGGCGTCGAAGACGACCTTGATGTCGGCGAATCCGGGCAGCTCCACCAGCCCGTCGATACCGCGGTGCGTGGTGGCCACCTTGAGCCGGGCGGCGCGGGCCAGGCCGTCGGAGTCCGGGTCGATGCCCACCATCGCGCCCATGCGCAGCGTCTTCGAGAGCCGCAGCACCTTGATCATGAGGTCGGTTCCGATGTTGCCGGACCCGATGACGGCCACCGGGACGGTGCCGGATGCGGTGGAACTCACTTGGTCTCCTCCTCGATGACTGCTTCGACGTCGCCGAGCCCGTCCAGCGCCAGCCGGTACCTGCCGGGGCCGCCGATCGGCACCATCGGGCCCAGCGCCCCGGACATGACGACATCCCCGGCGCGCAACGGCTGCTCCCGGGCGACCAGTTCGCGTGCCAGCCAGGCCACGGCGACGACCGGGGAGCCGAGGCAGGCGTGTCCCGCGCCGAAGGAGACCGGTTCGCCGTCCCGCTGGAGCACCATGCCGACCCGGGACAGGTCGAGCCCGCTCAGCGGATGCGGAGTGGTGCCGAGCACGAACGCGCCGCTGGAGGCGTTGTCGGCGACCGTGTCGGTGATGGCCAGGTCCCAGCCGGCGATCCGGGAATCGACGATCTCGATGGCGGGCAGCACGAACTCGGTGGCCCGCAGTACATCGGCGACGCCGGCCCCGGGCCGGTCGATGTCCCGGCCGAGCACGAAGGCGATCTCGCCCTCCGCACGTGGCTGGAGGAAGCGGTTCAGCGGCAGCGGTTCGGTGTGGGCGTACATCATGTCGTCGAGGAGCACCCCGAAATCGGGGCGGAACACGCCGAACTGCTGCTGTACGGCAGGCGCGGTGAGGCCGATCTTGGCGCCCACCACCCGGGCCCCGGCGGCGACCCTGCCGGCCGCGATCCGGCGTTGCACCTCATAGGCGGCGTCGGTGTCCTCGCGGCCCAGGAACTCCCGGACGGGAGCGCACGGGGTCCGCGATCCGGCGGCGGCGGTGAGGCGTGCCGCGGCCGCCTCGATCCGTGCGGGCAGGTCGGGGGTGTCGTGATCGGTCACAGCTGTACGCACACATTCGTCGGCTCGGTGTAGAAGTGCAGGGAGGACTCGCCGCCCTCGCGGCCGATGCCGGAGAGCCCGACACCGCCGAAGGGGGAGCGCAGATCGCGCAGGAACCAGGTGTTGACCCAGGCCATGCCCACGTTCATGGACTGCGCCACCCGGTGGCCGCGGCGCAGGTCGTTGGTCCACACCGAAGCCGCGAGACCGTACTTGGTGTCATTGGCCAGGGCGATGGCCTCCGCCTCGGTGTCGAAGGGGATCAGGGCGGCCACCGGGCCGAAGATCTCCTCGCGCACGGGCCGGTCGGCGTTGGTCAGGCCCGTCCACAGCGTCGGCTCGATCCATGAGCCGCCCGCGAGTCCGGGACCGAGCTGCGGCACGCCGCCGCCGGTGAGCACCTTCGCCCCGACCTGTTCGGCCAGTTCGAAGTAGCTCAGCACCTTGTTCCGGTGAGTTCGGGAGATCAGCGGTCCGGTGGTGGTCCGCTCGTCCAGCGGGTCGCCCAGCCGCAGGCCCCGGGCCCGCTCGGCGAGCCCCTCGGCGACATCGGCGAAGACCGAGCGCTGTACGTAGACCCGCTCGGTGCACAGGCAGACCTGGCCGGTGTTGGTGAAGACCGACCTGGTCAGCCCGGCCAGCGCCTCGTCGATGTCGACATCGTCGAAGACGACGGCGGCGTTCTTGCCGCCGAGCTCGAAGGAGACCGGACGGACGCGGGGCGCGACGGTCTTCATGACGTGCGAGCCGGTGGCCGACGAGCCGGTGAAGGTCACCCCGTCGATCCCCGGGTGCGAGGTCACGTACTCACCGGCGGAGTCGCCGCCGAAGCCGTGGACGACGTTGTACACCCCGGCGGGCAGCCCGACCTCGGCGAGTACGTCGGCCAGCAGCGCGGCGGTGGCCGGGGTCTCCTCGCTGGGCTTGACGACCAGGGCGTTGCCACAGGCCAGAGCGGGGGCGACCTTCCAGGTCAGCAGCAGGAGGGGCAGATTCCACGGGACGACGACCGCGACGACGCCGAGCGGCTTGCGTACCGCGTAGTTGAGGGCCTGCCGGCCGCCCGCGAGGTCGGTGAGAAAGGACTCCTGGCCGGCGGCGGCCACCACGTCGGCGAAGGTGCGGAAGTTCGTCAGCGCGCGGGCGACATCGAGCTCCCGGGCCTGGGTGACCGGCTTGCCGGTGTCGGCGACCTCCGCCGCGACGAATTCCTCGAAGCGCTCCTCGATCCGGTCCGCGGCCCGGCGCAGCAGCGCGGCCCGCTCCCGTACCGGCGTCGTCGCCCACCCGTCGTGCAGGGCGCGCCTGGCCGCGTTCACCGCGCGGTCCACGAGGTCCCTGTCCGCCTCGTGCACCCGGGCGAACACCCGGCCGGTCGCCGGATCGGTCTTGTCGAAGCTGCGGTTCTCGTCGGGCTCCACGAACTGCCCGGCCACGAAGTTGCGGATCCACCGCCCAGTCTCTGCCGTCATGCGTCCCACTGTGATTCGCGCAGCCATGCCGGACAAATGCGATTCTCGTACCGAGCCATACCCAAAATGGAATACCGGGTTTGCCCGTGAGGGATGTGCGCGCGGGATCACCGAACGGCCGTCCGTATGCTCGTGAGAGTGTTCCGCTATACCCGAACAGGTATGGCAGATCCCGGATTCGGTATTTGTGCGTCATTTCTCGGGCCATCAGGATCCACGGTTAACGACGGGTGAAGCCCGGCCGTCGTAGCGGCTGTCCGGGGCGAACCGCCCGCAGCCCGCCATCCAAGTGATAGGTGACCCCGTGAACACTTCGCCTCACGAAGAACACTCGGGCGGCGCCCGAGCCACTGCCGGCAGAACCGCCCTCGCCACGCTCGCGGGCACCACGCTGGAGTGGTACGACTTCTTCCTCTACGGAACAGCCGCGGCCCTCATCTTCAACGAGCAGTTCTTCCCCTCGCTCAGCCCCGCCGCCGGCACGCTGGCCGCCTTCAGCACCTTCGCCGTCGGCTTCGTCGCGCGCCCCCTGGGCGGTCTGGTCTTCGGCCACTACGGAGACCGCATCGGCCGCAAGGCGACGCTGGTGGTCTCGCTCGTCCTGATGGGAATCGGCTCCACCCTCATCGGCGCCATCCCGAGCTACGGATCCATCGGCTTCTGGGCCCCGGTCCTCCTGGTCGCGCTGCGCATCGTCCAGGGCATCGGGCTCGGCGGCGAAGGGGCCGGAGCGACCCTCATGTCGATGGAGCACGCGCCACCGGGCAAGAAGAACCTCTACGCGGGCTTCCCGCAGATGGGCACACCGGGCGGCCTGGTCCTGGCCAATGTGATCTTCCTGGTCACCAACGCGGTCATGGGCGACCACGCGTTCACCTCATGGGGCTGGCGCATCCCCTTCCTGCTCAGTTTCGTCCTGGTGGCCGTGGGACTGGTGATCCGGCTGCGGGTGACCGAGTCGCCGTCGTTCGACCGTGTCCGGGCCCAGGACCAAGTGGTCAGGTTCCCGCTGGCCGAATCGATGAAGGTCGGCTTCCCCCGGCTCGCGCTGACCCTGCTTGCCGTCGTGGCCAACTCGGCCGTCGCCTACGTGTTCATGGTCTTCACGCTCTCCTACGGCTCCCAGCACCTCGACTACGACAAGCAGTTCCTCGTCGTGAGCGTCACGGTCGCGGCGGCCCTGTGGTTCGTGACCATTCCGGTGTGGACGAAGATCGCCGACCGGCACGGCCGCCGGACCATGTTCATCGCCGGATCCGCCGCCATCCTCGTCTGGTGCGTCGCCTTCTTCCCGCTCATCAACACCGGCAACTCCGCCCTCGCCGTGGTGGCGCTGCTCGGCATGGGCCTCATCATCCCGGTCACCCACTGCGTGCAGGGCAGCATCGTCGTCGACACCTTCCCCGTCAACGTCCGGTACTCCGGCTCCTCGGTGATCCTGCAGGGCGGCGCCATCCTGGGTGGCGGACTCGCCCCCATGATCTCCACCGCACTGCTCAACTCGGGCGGCTCGTCGACCGGGGTGACGTGGTACCTCGTCGGGATCTGCGCGGTCAGCCTGGCCGGCGCGGTCGCGCTGTTCCGGCTGGTACCCGAAGGGGCGCCGGAGCCGGTACGGGCCGTCCCGGCCCGCTCGCTCTCCGGGCGCGGCGCATGACCGGCGCCGCCGTGGTCCGGTCCGGCCCGGTCCGCTACGCCGTGGCCGAGCGCTTCGCGCGGCCCCGACCGGCGCGTGACGACGACCGCCCGCCCACCGGCGAGATCTGCCCGCAACTGCCGTCCAGGCTCGACGCGGTGATGGGACCGCCGCTCGACCGGCACCCACAGGGCGAGGACTGTCTGAACCTGACCGTCACCGCACCCGCCCGCGACGGTGCGGCACGGCCGGTGATGGTCTGGTTCCACGGCGGCGGGTTCAGCAGCGGCGCGGGCCTCATGGACTGGTACGACGGCGGGGCACTCGCCACCGAGGGCGATGTCGTCGTGGTGGCCGTCAACTACCGTGTCGGCGCACTCGGATACCTCTGCCTCGACGGGGTGTCCGAGGGCAATCTCGGCCTGTACGACCAGCTCGAAGCGCTCCGCTGGGTGCGGACGCACATCGCCGCGTACGGTGGCGACCCCGCCGACGTCACGGTCTTCGGGCAGTCCGCCGGGGCGCTCTCCATCCGGCTGCTGATGGAGCTGCCCGAGGCCCGGGGGCTGTTTCGCCGGGCGATCCTGCAGAGCGCGCCACTGGCGATCGCCACCCGGCCGCGGGCCGATGCCGAAGCCCTCGGCCGGATCTTCGCCGAGCGGCTCGCGGTGCACGCCCCCGGCGTCGGCCCGCGCACCGCCGACCGGGCGGCCGTACTCGCGGCACAACGGGACACCGGGATCGCCCACCGGGAACGCTCCGGCTCCACCATGGAGCCGCCGTTCGGCCCCGTCGGCACGGCCGTCGCCGCCCCCGGACCGCACGTCGGCGGCCTGGACATCATGTACGGCTGGAACGCGGACGACATGTCGGCCTTCCCCGGAGAGAAGAGCGGGACCGGTCACCCGGCGGAGCCGACCCGGCGGATGTACACCGAACCGCTGACCGCCCTCGGGCAACAGCTCGTACGGGCCGGAGCCCGGGTGCACGCCTACCGGCTCGACTGGCGCCCGGCCGGATCGGAGTACGGCGCCACCCACTGTGTGGAACTGCCGCTGCTCCTCGGCTCCCGGTCCGCCTGGCGGGACTCCCCGATGCTGGGCGACACCACCTGGGAGGAGGTGGACGAGGTGGGCAGGGCCGTGCGCGCCGCCTGGACCGCCTTTGTCCGCACCGGCCGACCCGGTGCCGTCGCGTCCCCGCTGACCTGCCGCGAGGTCCTCGCCCGACGGCCGTAGCGCCCCGCAGCCCGCCCGGTCTACCGGCTGTCGGTGCCCGTGGCGGGATCCAGCAGCTCGACGACCCGGAACCGTTCGGCGACCACCATGGTGTCGTCGTCGACGGTGAACTCCGGGTCGCCGAGCGCCTCCCGCATCTCCTCGCCGTGCCAGAACTTCTCGTGTCCCGCACGCCACTCGGCGACCGATGAGTCGCCCTCGCCCTCGTCGATCGCATGCCGCAGGTCGACATCGCCCAGGCGCAGCACCCGTACCTCGGTCACCTCCAGCACCGCGATCTCCCGGCCGTCCGAGTCGATCAGCGCGGAGCGCTCACCCACCGGGGGCAACTCCTCCTTCTCGGCCTCGTACTCCGCGAGCAGCCCGGTCGTCGACACCTTCGTACCGGCGAGCACCGCCCCCACCAGCTGATCGCGCAGCGGTCCGGGGAAGGCGAGCAGGAAGGGCTTGAGGGGTTCATGGTTCGGCATGGCGCCAAGTCTGACACGGCCCCGGGACGCGGCACCGGGGCGAGCGCCGGGCCGGGGACGCCAACTCGCTGCCGGGCGGGCGGAGTTGTCGACAGGCGGTTCCCGGCCGGGAAGTCCGGCGCCGGGCACATGGCAATGGCGCTCGCCGGCCCGGAGGCACGCAGTGGCATGCGTACCGGGTCGGTCGAGCGCCATCGGGCACGGTCACAGCATTCGCTGTGGGGGGAGGACCGTGCGGGGCAGCCGCGCTAGACAACCAGCGACAGCAGCAGGATGAAGGCCAGCGAGACCACGGAGATGATCGTCTCCATCACCGACCAGGTCTTCACCGTCTGGCCGACGTTCATGCCGAAGTATTCCTTCACCAGCCAGAATCCGGCGTCATTGACGTGGCTGAAGAAGAGCGAGCCCGCGCCGACGGCGAGGACCAGCAGAGCGGCGTGGGACGTCGACATGTCGGCGGCCAGCGGGGCGACCAGGCCGGCCGCGGAGATGGTGGCGACGGTCGCGGAACCGGTCGCCAGCCGGATCGCGACGGCGATCAGCCAGCCCAGCAGCAGCGCGGGGATCGACCAGTCCTTGGAGAAGTCCAGGATCATCTGGCCCACACCGGCGTCGATCAGGGTCTGCTTGAATCCGCCGCCCGCGCCCACGATCAGCAGCACACCGGCGATCGGGGCCAGGGACTTCTCGACGGTGGTGGAGAGCCGGCCCTTGGAGAACCCGGCGGCCCGGCCCAGCGTGAACATCCCGACTATGACGGCCGCGAGCAGCGCGATCAGCGGCGAGCCGATCACATCGGTGACCTTCTGCAGGCTCTGCTCCGGGTCGTCCACCACGATGTCGACCAGTGCCTTGATCAGCATCAGTACGACCGGCAGCAGGATCGTCGCCAGGGTGGCGCCGAAGCTGGGGCGGCGGTCCAGGTCCTCCGAGGGGCGCTGCGGAATCATCTTCTCCGGCGCCTTGATGTCCACCCAGCGCGCCGCGTATCGGGAGAAGACCGGCCCGGCGATGATCACGGTCGGGACCGCGACCAGCACACCGAGCGCCAGCGTGACCCCGAGGTTGGCGCCGAGGGCGTCGATCGCCACCAGCGGGCCGGGGTGCGGCGGGATCAGACCGTGCATCACGGAGAGACCGGCCAGCGCCGGGATGCCGATCCGCATCAGGGAGAAGTTGCCGCGCTTGGCGACGAGCAGCACCACCGGGATCAGCAGCACGATGCCGACCTCGAAGAAGAGCGGCAGACCGATGATCGAGGCGATCAGCACCATCGCCCACGGCATGGAGCGCCGGCTCGCCTTCGCGAGGATGGTGTCGACGATCTGGTCCGCGCCGCCGGAGTCGGCCAGCAGCTTGCCCAGGATCGCGCCGAGCGCGATCAGCACACCGACACCCGCGACGGTCGAGCCGAGGCCCGCGGTGAAGCTGGCGATCGTCTTGGCCGGAGCGGCACCGGCGAACGAGCCGAGCGCCAGCGAGCCGATGGTCAGCGCGAGGAACGCGTGCATCTTGAACTTGGTGATGAGCAGAACGATGACGGCGATGCCCGCCAGAACGGCGATGCCCAACTGCGCGTTGCCTGCCGAAGTGATCGGTTCGACGGCGTCCGCTGCCAACATCTCGACGCTGAGACTGGTCACGGTGATCCTTAGCTATCGAGCCGGCGCAACGCGGCGACGGCTCGCTCGGTGATTTCTTCGGGGGTGCCGGACACGTCGACCGAGACCCCGGCCTCGTCCTCCTGCAGCGGCTGCAGGGTGGCGAACTGCGAGTCGAGCAGCGCGGTGGGCATGAAGTGCCCCTTGCGCTCAGCCATGCGCTTCTCGATCAGAGCCCGGTCGCCGGTCAGATGGAGGAAGACCGCGCCGGGCGCCTCGGCGCGCAGCCGGTCCCGGTAGACGCGCTTGAGCGCCGAGCTGCTCACCACTCCGCCGAGCCCGGCCCGGCCGTGCGCCCACTGACCGATCGCGTCGAGCCAGGGCCACCGGTCGGAGTCGTCCAGCGGAACGCCGGCCGACATCTTGGCGATGTTCGCCGCGGGATGGAAGTCGTCGCCCTCTGCGTACGGAACGCCGAGTCCGGCGGCGAGCAGGGGGCCGATCGTGGTCTTGCCGGTCCCTGCTACGCCCATCACCACGACGACGTGGGGGGTGCTCATTGGTGGTGCCTCGCAGTCTTGTTCGACGTCTTCCTCGACATCGGTCCGTCGCGCTACTGAAACCTATACGTACGACTTATTCAAGATGCTGTGACGTAAACGTCGTACTTTTTGTTCCTGAAGGCTGCCCCGTAGGCTGTGCTCATGACCACACAGGGCCCTGGGCTGCATACACATGTGCTGGACACCCTGGGTCTGGAGATCGCCGCCGGGGCACACCTGCCGGGACAGGTGCTGCGCACCGATGAACTGGCCCGTCGCTTCGACGTCTCACGCACCGTGGTCCGCGAGGTGATCCGCGTCCTGGAGTCCATGCACCTGGTCGAGTCCCGGCGCCGGGTCGGCGTGACGGTGCGGCCCACCGAGGCATGGAACGTCTACGATCCGCAGGTCATCCGCTGGCGGCTGGCCGGTGCCGACCGCCCGCGCCAGCTGCGCTCCCTGACCGTGCTGCGGTCGGCCGTCGAACCGGTCGCGGCCGGCCTCGCCGCCCGCAACGCCACCCCCGAGCAGTGCGCGGCCCTCACCGAGTGTGCGCTCGGCATGGTCGCCACCTCGCGCGGACAGCAGCTGGAGGGCTATCTGGAGCACGACATCGCGTTCCACCGGATCGTGCTCAACGCCTCCGGCAACGAGATGTTCGCGCGGCTCGGCGATGTCGTCGCCGAGGTTCTGGCGGGCCGCACCCACCACCAGGTGATGTTCGAGGACCCGGACCCGGCGGCGGTCACCCTCCACGTCCGGCTCGCCGAGGCGGTGCGCGAGGGCGACGCGGTGGCGGCGGAGCGGCTGACGAAGGAGATCGCGGTCGGCGCCCTGCACGAGCTGGACGTGCTAGCCCCCTAGGTTCTGTCCGGCAGCGCTGCGGGGTGCCGTGCCAAAGGTCGTGCCCCGGCCCCGGTCGGCCCGGACGGGCCCTGGCCGAGCAGGTCCGAAGACGGCGCGCTCCGCGGCGGGTCCGGTGTTCTCCCGGTAGCCCCGGTGATCCGGTGCGGCCGGCCTCGTCGACGCGTACGTGGACGGCCGGCGCGGTCGGGCCGGCAATTCCCGCGCGCACTCGCGGTTCGCACACCAGAATGCCCGGATGGAAACGGACAGCGTGGCGGAACTGGTCACGCGGGCACTGGCGGCACTGCGCGCCGCCACCGACCCGGACGACCCGGGCGACCAGGACAGCCTGCACGAGTACGCACCACTGCTGTGGCGGGCGGCCGCCGACGGGGCGGCGGCGCTGCCGCTCGGCCTGGAGCTGATCGGTTCGGCCGATCCGGTCGAGCGCGAGGCGGGCTGCGACCTGCTGCGCGACACCGGAAATCGGCACGAGGCAGCCCGCGCCGGGACGGCCACCGCGCTGGTCGCCCTCGCGCGGCGGGAGACCGAGGGGCGAGTGCTGCGACCGCTGGCGCGCGCGATCGGGATGACGTACGACCCGCGCGCCGTCCCCGTCCTAGTCGCCCTCGCCGGGCATCCCGAGGCCGAGGTCCGCGAGGAAGTGGCCCGCTCGTTCGCGGAGGTCGTCACCGGGCTGCCGGACGGACCGGACGTCCGCACCCTCATCGGGCTGACCCGGGACCCGGACCGGCATGTCCGCGACTGGGCGACGTTCACCCTCGGCGTCCAGGCCGAGGTGGACAGCCCCGCGATCCGGTCCGCGCTCCGGGAGCGGACGGCCGACGAGCACGCCGAGACCCGCAGGGAGGCGATCCGCGCACTGGCCCGTCGGCACGACCCCCGCGCCGTCCCGCTCCTGGCCGGACTGCTCGGCAACCCCGAGGGCGCACACGTCCTCACGTTCGGCGCGGCGCAGATCACGGACGCCCCGGAAGCGCTGCCGGCCCTCCAGGAGTACGAGCCCGGCGACGACTGGGTCACCGACGCCGTGAACGCCTGCAATCCGGTGCGGCGGGCCCGCCTGGACGCCTGGGCCTGGGAGGTGGTCTCCACGCTCCACCGGCTCCGCCCCGACCTGGACGCCGCCGTCTCGATGGAACGCTTCGGCTGGGGCCGCTCCCTGGGCGTCGCCGCCGGCTTCGGGCCGTCGGACTACGACATCGAGGCACTGCTCGCACGCGCGGACGGCGACCCCGCGCACGCTGCCGAACTGGTCGCGGCCGACCTGCCGAGAACCCTGCCCGACCCCCCTCCCGGCCCTCGGCCCCGGTGATCGGACGCGACCGGTGACCGGGTGACCGGGACTCCGGTTCCGTCGTCGTGCCGGATCCCGGCGGCGGCCGAAGCTCCGGAGCCACCGTCCCGTGCCCCGAGCCCCGCATCCCGTGCCCCGAGCCCCGCATCCCGGGCCCCGGCCCCGGCTTTCCGGACACGGGACGGCCCCCGCGGAGCGATTCCGCGGGGGCCGTCTGCGCATGTACGGTCCGTACGGTCAGCCGCTGTGCCCGTGGTGGCCGCCGTGCCCGGCTCCGTGGTCGAACTTCATCGCCTCGGGCGGCATCACGACGAACGGCCGCATCATGCCCATGTCCTCGTGCTCCAGCAGATGGCAGTGGTACATGAACCGCCCGTACGCGCCGTCGAACTTCCCGAGCACCTTCACCAACTGCCCGGCAGGCACCCGGAAGACGTCCTTCCAGCCCTGCTCGTTCGGTGCCGTCGCGATCGTGGTGCCGTGGTCGAACGCCACCGGGGAACGGGTTCCGCCGACCGCCGGATCGAAGCCGTCGAGCTTGTACGCCTCCCGGCCCATCACCTGGAAGTCCGCCAGATGGATGTGCATCGGATGCGTCGGACCGCCCAGGTTGAGGAACGACCACTGCTCGTAGCTGCTCTCGCCCACCGTGAAGCCGAGACCGTCGTTGAAGGTCCGCGCGGTCCTGCGGTACGTGCGCACCGTGCCGTCCTCGCCCCGCAGCTGGATCACACCGTCCGAGGGCACCCGCACATCGGCGCCGTCCTCGACCTCGGTCATCTCCCAGATCTCCGGGTGACCGCCACCGCCGACCGTGCCGGGCACCGTCAGCACCACGAGCCGGTGCCCGTGCTCCACCTCGCCGTGCTCGTACCGCCGGAAGGAACCCGACAGCACCTCGGGCAGCTCGAAGCCGTCCCGGCGCCCCGTCTCCCGCACCCGGAACTCCATCACCTGCGGGAACGGCACGTTCGCGGCAGGGTCCGGCACCCCCGGCGCGAGCCTGCCCCGGTTGACCAGCCGGACCCGGCGGCCGGCCAGCGCCGAGAAGTCGATCAGCAGGTCCATCCGCTCGGCCGGAGCGATCGTCAGCTGCGGCAGCACCTCGTCGAAGTCGACCGGCACCGGGCGCGGCAACAGCCCGCCGTCACTGCCGATCTGCCGGATCACGCCCGGCACCGGATTGTTGTCCTCGTCGACCAGCACCAGGTCGTAGATCCGCGCGTTGGACGCGTTGACCAGCCGGAAGCGGTACCACGCGTCGTCCACGTCCAGATGGGGCCAGATACGGCCGTTGACCGTCGTGTACGGGCCGAGGAACGGCAGCGACACCGGCTTCCCGGTCTCCGGGTCGGCCTCGGAGACCACCGTCGTCTTGTGCAGCAGCCGCCCGTTGAGCCGGCCGTCCTCGTCGGTGTCCAGATTGCGGTCGGTCAGGATCAGCGGCAACTCCCGCTCGCCGGACGGCAGACCGAGCGCGTCCTCCTCGTCGTCCCTGATCAGATAGGTGCCGACGAGACCGGCGTACACGTTCCACCGGGTGATGTTCATGGCGTGGTCGTGGTACCAGTACTGCGTGGCCTGGTGGTCGTTCGGGTACTCCGACAGCTGCGCGTCGCCGAAGCCGACCGCGTTGTCCGCCCAGCCGTCGTTGCCGCCACCGGTCTGCGCGCCGTGCAGATGCGTCACCGTCCAGGCGGGCAGCGCGGCGACGTCCTCGTTCGGCTTCACCCCGTCGCGTCCGGGGCGGTTGTGCGGCGCCGGTTCGCCCTGCTTGACCGGACCGACCTCCACCGCCGTGACCGGGTACTCACTTCCCTCGGGGATGCGGTTGGTCCAGGCGATCCTGATCCGCTCCCCGCGCCGCACCTCGACGGTCGGCCCCGGCACCGTGCCGTTGTACCCCCACATCAGGGTCGGCGGCAGCTGCGCGTGCAGCCGCACCCAGGTGGGCGAGAGGGCGATCTCCGTCTCGCGCAGCACCTCACCGGTCTGCGGGCGGAGCACCGGCGGTACGGGCAACGCGTCGGTGTACGGCACGAGTCCGCCGACCGGCGCCCCGAGCGCGGCCGCCCCGGAATCCGGCCCCCGCGCCTCGCTCCGCCGGCCGGTCCGCCCCGTCTTCTCCGTGTTCTCGGCGATTTCGGTCAAGGTACTTCCCCCATGATCCGCAATTCCACTGCTGGTGGACCACGCGACCCCTGCCCCCGCAGGTAATGATTCGGTGGTCCCTGTGTATCGAAGGACCGCCTGGAAGCCGCCGCAGTTCATCGATGGGGGCAATCTGACCAAAACCGGTACGGTCCACCGGGCGGACGGCAATTGTTTCCCGCCAACGCGGCGCGCCGCCGTGACACCCTCACCGGGCGTACGGTTGTCCGCGATCGATCTTCGCAAAAAAGACGGAAACAGGAGACCACGGTATGTCGCAGCAGGTGCAAGGAGTCATCGCACCGGGGAAGAACAAGCCGGTACGGATCGAGACGATCGTGATCCCGGACCCGGGCCCCGGCGAGGCCGTGGTGAAGATCCAGGCGTGCGGTGTCTGCCACACCGATCTGCACTACAAGCAGGGCGGGATCAACGACGACTTCCCCTTCCTGCTCGGCCACGAGGCCGCGGGCGTGGTGGAGTCCGTCGGCGAGGGTGTCACGGACGTCGCCCCCGGCGACTTCGTCGTCCTCAACTGGCGTGCCGTGTGCGGCCAGTGCCGCGCGTGTCTGCGCGGCCGCCCCTGGTACTGCTTCGACACCCACAACGCGAAGCAGAAGATGACACTGCTCGACGGCACGGGACTGTCGCCGGCCCTCGGCATCGGCGCGTTCGCCGAGAAGACCCTGGTCGCCGCCGGCCAGTGCACCAAGGTCGACCCGGAGGTCTCCCCGGCCGTCGCCGGGCTGCTCGGCTGCGGTGTGATGGCGGGCATCGGCGCCGCCATCAACACCGGACAGGTCGGCCGCGGCGACTCGGTCGCCGTGATCGGCTGCGGCGGTGTCGGTGACGCGGCGATCGCCGGAGCCCGGCTGGCCGGCGCGGCGAAGATCATCGCCGTGGACATCGACGACCGCAAGCTGGAGACGGCGAAGACGATGGGCGCCACGCACACCGTCAACTCCCGCTCCACCGACCCGGTCGAGGCGATCCGCGCGCTGACCGACGGCAACGGCGCGGACGTCGTCATCGAGGCGGTCGGCCGCCCCGAGACGTACAAGCAGGCCTTCTACGCCCGCGACCTCGCCGGCACCGTCGTCCTGGTCGGCGTCCCCACCCCGGAGATGCAGCTGGAGCTGCCGCTGATCGACGTCTTCGGGCGCGGCGGCTCGCTCAAGTCCTCCTGGTACGGCGACTGCCTGCCCTCGCGCGACTTCCCGATGCTGATCGACCTGCACCAGCAGGGCCGGATCGACCTCGGCGCGTTCGTCACCGAGACCATCGGGCTCGGCGACGTCGAGCAGGCCTTCGCCCGGATGCACGACGGCGACGTGCTGCGCTCGGTGGTGGTCTTCTGATGACCGCCCGCATCGACCACCTGGTCACCTCCGGCACCTTCGCCCTCGACGGCGGGGAATGGGACGTCGACAACAACGTCTGGATCGTCGGCGACGACACCGAGGCGATCGTCATCGACGCCGCCCACGACGCCGCCGCCATCGAGGCCGCGCTGAACGGCCGTACGCTGCGCGCCATCGTCTGCACGCACGCGCACAACGACCACATCGACGCCGCCCCGGCCCTCGCCGGGGCGACCGGCGCTCCGGTCCTGCTGCACCCCGACGACCTGCCGCTGTGGAAGCAGACCCACCCGGACCGCCTCCCCGACGGCGAACTGGCCGACGGCCAAGAGCTGGAGATCGCCGGAACGACCCTCCGGGTCCTGCACACCCCCGGTCACGCGCCGGGCGCCGTCTGCCTGTACGCCCCCGGGCTGTCCACCGTCTTCACCGGGGACACGCTCTTCCAGGGCGGACCCGGCGCCACCGGACGGTCCTTCTCCCACTTCCCGACCATCGTCGCGTCGATCCGGGACCGGCTGCTCACCCTCCCGCCGGAGACCACCGTCCGTACCGGACACGGCGACTCCACCACCATCGGCGCGGAGGCCCCGCAGCTGGACGAGTGGATCGCCCGGGGTCACTGAGAACCGCGGACCATCACCGGTCCGGCCACGCGGAGAGCCGCAGGCCGCTCTCGAAGCGGCGCGGTTCGCCCGTGACCGGATCGGTGAACTCCAGCACCCGGGCCAGGAGTTGCAGTGGACGCGAGAAGTCGTCCGGCGCCCCCTCCGCCTCGACCACCGGATAGACCGGGTCATGGACGATCGGCAGCCCCAGGCCGTTCATGTGGACCCGCAGCTGATGGGTCCGCCCGGTGGCGGGCAGCAGCCGGTAGCGGCCGAGCCCCGCACGGTGCTCCAGCAGCTCGATCCGGCTCTCGCTGTTCGGCTCGCCCGGCTCCTCGCGCGCGGCCACGATCCCGCGCTCCTTCACGATGCGGCTGCGCACGGTCCGCGGGAAGGCCCGCGCGGGATCGTACGGCGCCACCGCCTCGTACTCCTTGCGCACCAGCCGGTCCCGGAACATCGTCTGGTACGCGCCCCGCTCCCCGGGCCGTACGACGAACAGCACGAGGCCCGCGGTCAGCCGGTCCAGCCGATGGGCCGGCTGGAGCGCGGGCAGCCCCAGCTCGCGGCGCAGCCGGGCCACCGCGGTCTCGGTGATGTGCCGGCCGCGCGGCGTCGTCGCCAGGAAGTGCGGCTTGTCGGCGACGACGAGATGCTCGTCGCGGTGGACGACCCCGACCGGGAACGGCACCGGCACCTCCGGCGCGAAATCCCGGTGGAACCAGATGTACCGGCCCGCCGCGTACGGCTCCTCGGCAAGGACCGGGCCCCGCACCGAGACGAACCGGCCCTCCGCGAACATGGCGTCCACCCGCCGCGCCCCGATCGCGTCCGCGAACCGCGCCAGCAGATGATCACGCACCGTCGGCCACGCCCCGTCCGGATCCTCCGGGAGCCGCAGCCGGACCGGATCGATCCCGTCCCGCTGCGGCAGCGGCGCCGCCGGGGGCTTCGCGCGCCCCCTCACCGGGGAACGCCGACCACTACGGCGGTGCTCATGGTGCAGGCTCCTCGCTCCGTCGCCCCGGGGGTGTGCGCACATTATCGCCGGTCACCGGGCCGAAGCCGTCACGCCCCCGGCGGCGTCACCTTCAGCGGACCGCAGCCGATGCGCTCCGCCTCGGCGGCGACACAACCCGGCAGCAGCGCGCGGGTGAGGCAGAAGTCCCCGTCGGCCACCGGTTCCAGCTGCTCCACCATGAAGACCACAGGACCGGTCCGGCAGGACGCGCGGTAGAGCGCCCTGGCGCCGTCGAACCTGCCGTACCCCTTGGCGCCCTTGACGGACAGACCGGCCCCGAGCACGTCCCGGGAGAAGATCTCGGTCAGCGCCGGGTCCGTCACCGTCGTCATCCGCAGCGCGGGGGGAGCGCCTGCCGCCGGCCTCGCAGATCCGGGCGGGCCCGCCGTCGCCGCCGACCCGGGTCCGGACCGGGCTCTTGCGGTACGCCGGGGGAAGGGTGAGGCCCTCGATGCCGCAGAAGGCATCGGCCGCCAGGTACTCCCGCGGCCACTCGTGCGCGTCGGTGCCCTCCAGGCCGTCCAGCAGGTGCACCCGCACGGTCATCTGGCGGCGGGCCAGGTCGTTCTTGTAGCTGGTGACGCGGCACTGCCCGTACGAGGACTTCCCGTCGCGCGGATCGGCCTGCAGCGGCTGCTCCTCGGTCTCGGTCCTGAGGTCGCCGAAGAGGCCCGACACGGTCGCGTCGCCGAGCGAGTCCCAGCAGGGCGCGGGACCGGCCGACGGAAGCGTGTCCGTGCGCCAGGCCACCGCACCGGCACCGAGGAGCGCGCCGACCAGCCCGGCGGCGGTGACGGCACGGGCGGTACGGCTGCGCAACAGACGCCGCAGCACCGGAACGCGGTCGGGGACGGGCTCCGGCTCCGGCTCCAGAGAATCGTGCTCCTGTCCCCGGCCCCGCGGCTCAGGAACCGTGGTCCCCCCGCCGTTCCCGTTCCCGCTTCCGTGCACAGCCGCCGCCCCGTTCTCTTCCGTCGCTCCGGTCTCTGCGCCGCTCACGCGCCCTCACCGGCCCCGCACCCGATGCGCTTGCTCACGGACTCGGTGAAGTTCTCGAACACCCGCCGGTCGTCCGGCCGTCCCGAACCCGTCAGCCCGGCTCCGACGTTCCCGTAGAACACGGTCGGCCGCCCGTCGCACCCGGTGCGCACCAGTCCGTGTCCGGCCCCCTCGGGCAGCCCAGCGAACAGCGCGGCCATACGCGGAGAACGCGGTACGCAGCCCCAGCCCGCCCCCGGCCGGCGCCAGCCTGGTCCGTACGACCAGGGCGTCCTCGCCGGTCTCGACCGCGTCCAGCCGGTGCCGCATCCGGTGCAGCCCCGACTCCCGCCACCGCGGCCCGTACTGCTCGTGCGGCTGCCACGCCGCCCCGTTGTCGTTGTCGGTGGGCGCCCGCCAGACATCCAGCCGGAATCCCTCCAGCGGCACCGCGCCCAGCCGCACCGGGTCACCGGTCACCGCGTCGAAGACCCCGGGGCCCAGCGTGACCAGCCCGTCGGCCCGCTCCGGCCGCGCGCCCGTCGCGGCGGCGGAAGGGACGGGCGCGCCGGCCTCGGCCTGCCCCCACGCCACCACATGCCCGCGCTCGCCCCAGGCGGTGTCCCGGGCCAGCACCGCCCGTACGGTCCACACCCCGGGACCGTCCATCGGCAGCCGCACCTGAGCCGACGCACCGGGCGCGAGCGCCGGCACGGCGAGCGTGCCCGATCCGACGGGCACCCCGTCCGCCTCGTGCGACCACTCGAAGTCCAGGTGCGCCGAATCCGCGAAGTCGTACCCGTTGGTGACCCGGACCGAGCCCGCGTCCGTCAGTGGTTCGATCCGCACCGGCTCGACGACCTTCTTGTACTCGATCAGCCCGGGGGAAGGGGTGCGGTCGGGGAAGAGCAGCCCGTCGCAGACGAAGTTCCCGTCGTGCAGCTCCTCGCCGAAGTCCCCGCCGTACGCGAATCCGTGCTCGGGGTGGGCGATGCCGTGATCGATCCACTCCCAGACGAATCCGCCCTGGCAGCGCCCGTACCGCTCGAACAGCCGCTGGTACTCGCCGAGCCCGCCCGGACCGTTGCCCATCGCATGCGCGTACTCGCACATCAGGAACGGCATGGCACGCCGTCGCGCGTCCGCCTCCGGGTCGGACAGCGGCTCCTCCGCCCGCCGGCCGATCAGCTCGACCTCGGCGTGCGTCGGGTACATCCGCGAGTACAGGTCGACGTCCCGGCAGGAGGGATCACCCTCGTAGTGCACCAGCCGCTCCGGATCCCGGCCCCGGATCCACCCGGCCATCGCGCTCAGCCCGCGCCCCGTCCCGCACTCGTTGCCGAGCGACCAGATGATCACCGAGGCGTGGTTCTTGTCGCGCTCCACCATCCGCGCGGCCCGGTCGAGCAGCGCCGGGGTCCACCGCTCGTCGTCCACCGGGTTGCCGCGCCACTCCTGGCCGGAGAAGCCGTGCGTCTCCAGGTCGCATTCGTCGATCACCCAGAGCCCCAGCTCGTCGCAGAGATCGAGGAAGGCGGGATGCGGCGGATAGTGGCTGGTGCGTACGGCGTTGATGTTGTGCCGCTTCATGAGCACCAGGTCGCGCCGCATGGTCGCGGTGTCCACCGTCCGCCCGGTCTCCGGATGGAACTCGTGCCGGTTCACCCCGCGGAACAGCACCCGCCGCCCGTTGACCCGGACGTTCCCGTCCTCGACCACGACGCTGCGGAACCCCACCCGCAGCCCGATCCGCTCGCCGGAGGTCACCAGCTCCCCGCCGTACAGCCGGGGCGTCTCGGCCGTCCACGGCTCGACGGCGACGGTCACCGCCTCACCCGTCGCGACATCGATTCCCAGTTCGGGCACCAGAACCCGTCCCTCGGCCCCCGCGCACTCCACCCGCAAGGTCCCGGACCCGTCGCGGTGGTCGTAGGCGGCGTGCACGAAGAAGTCCAGGGGCGCACCCGGCGGCCGCTGCAGCAGCGTCACGTCGCGGAAGATCCCGGGCAGCCACCACTGGTCCTGGTCCTCCAGATAGCTCCCCGACGACCACTGGTGCACCCGTACCGCCAGCACATTGCCCGCGGGCCGCAGCAGCCCGCCGACGGCGAACTCGTGCGGCAGCCGTGACCCCTTGAAGTCGCCCAGCTCCACGCCGTTGAGCCAGACCCGGGCGCAGGACTCCACCCCGTCGAAACGGAGCAGCACCTCCCCGTCCCCCGGCCACCCGGCCGGCAGGTCGAAGCTCCGCAGGTGGTCGCCGGTCGGATTCTCGGCCGGCACCCTCGGCGGATCCACCGGGAAGGGGTACACCACGTTCGTGTAGGCGGGCGCCCCGCCGGCTCCCTGGAGCACCCAGTGCCCCGGAACCGCGACCGTCGCCCACCCCGAGGCGTCGAACCCGGGGCGCGCGAACGACTCGTCCTGGTCGGCGGCACCCGGCGAGAGCCGGAACAGCCACTGCCCGTTCAGCGACATCCGCCCGGCGTCCGAGTCCGCGTACCAGGCCCGCGGCGTCGTCCCGCCGGATCCTGGGGCCATGTCCTCGTACCAGGGAAGGGCGGGCGCGTGCGTGCGGATCACAGCGGGACTCCTCACTCGGGGCACAACGCAGAAGCGCCGATCAGGATTACTCCTGATCGGCGCTTTGCCTTGTGTCCGAGGGGGGACTTGAACCCCCACGCCCGATAAAGGGCACTAGCACCTCAAGCTAGCGCGTCTGCCATTCCGCCACCCGGACAAGGTGTCTGTCTCGCGGGCTCCGGCCCGTTCCGACGTGGAAAACAATAGCAAACATTCGGGGGTGCCCGATCACGCCCCGGACCGTGTGAAGGACGCATGACGAGGGGCGGGTGCCCTTGGGTGTGCGGGCCGGGCGCGGGAGGATGAGGGGGAGCACCGCAGCGACAGTGGAAGGAAGCAGCGTGAGCGAGACCAACACGGCCCGGACCGTCTCCGGCGAGGACGAGGTCGTGGACCTCTGTCGTGAGCTGATCCGGATCGACACCAGCAACTACGGGGACCATTCGGGACCGGGGGAGCGGGGCGCGGCCGAGTACGTCGCGGAGAAGCTCGCCGAGGTCGGGCTGGAGCCGCAGATCTTCGAGTCCCACAAGGGCCGCGCCTCGACCGTGGCCCGGATCGAGGGCGAGGACCCGTCCAGGCCCGCGCTGCTCATCCACGGTCACACCGACGTGGTTCCGGCCAACGCGCACGACTGGACGCACCACCCGTTCTCGGGCGAGGTCGCGGACGGCTGTGTGTGGGGCCGCGGCGCGGTCGACATGAAGGACATGGACGCGATGACCCTCGCGGTCGTCCGTGACCGGATGCGCAGCGGCCGCAAGCCTCCGCGCGACATCGTGCTGGCCTTCGTCGCCGACGAGGAGGCGGGCGGCACGTACGGCGCGCGGTACCTCGTGGACAAGCACCCCGGTCTCTTCGACGGGGTCACCGAGGCGATCGGCGAGGTCGGTGGTTTCTCCTTCACGGTGAACGAGAAGCTGCGGCTCTATCTCGTCGAGACGGCCCAGAAGGGCATGCACTGGATGCGGCTCACCGTGGACGGCACCGCCGGTCACGGCTCGATGACCAACGACGACAACGCGATCACCGAGCTCTGCGAGGCGGTCGGGCGGCTCGGGCGGCACAAGTGGCCGGTCCGGGTGACCAAGACCGTGCGGTCCTTCCTGGACGAGCTGTCCGACGCGCTCGGCACCCCGCTCGACCCGGAGGACATGGAGGCCACGCTCGCCAAGCTGGGCGGCATCGCCAAGATGGTCGGCGCCACGCTCCGCAACTCCGCCGCGCCCACCATGCTGGGCGCCGGCTACAAGGTGAACGTCATCCCCGGCCAGGCCATCGCCCATGTCGACGGCCGGTTCCTGCCCGGCTACGAGGACGAGTTCCTGGCCGACCTGGACCGGATCCTCGGCCCGCGCGTGAAGCGCGAGGACGTGCACGGCGACAAGGCGCTGGAGACCAGCTTCGACGGCTCGCTCGTCGACGCGATGCAGGTCGCCCTCAAGGCGGAGGACCCGATCGCCCGTGCGGTGCCCTACATGCTCTCCGGCGGCACCGACGCCAAGTCCTTCGACGATCTGGGCATCCGCTGCTTCGGATTCGCCCCGCTGAAGCTGCCGCCGGAGCTCGACTTCGCGGGCATGTTCCACGGTGTGGACGAGCGCGTTCCGGTGGACGGTCTGAAGTTCGGCGTGCGCGTGCTCGACCGTTTCATCGACAACTGCTGACGCCTTGCCGGATTTCCGCCGACTTTCCGCACCAACAATCGCCAGCGTGTGCGGATTTGACCGGAACGAGTGAAAGGGTCCACACGGTCGTAGCCCGATTAGCTCTTCCTCGTTACAAGTGATGCGGTCCGCGGCTGGGACCGCATTGCCAACTAGGAGGAAAAATGATCAAGAAGGTCGTCGCTGCTGCGGCTGTCACCGGTGGTCTGGTGCTCGCGGGTGCGGGCATGGCCGTCGCGGACTCCGGTGCCCAGGGCGCCGCTGTCGGCAGCCCCGGTGTGATCTCGGGCAACAACATCCAGGTGCCCATCCACGTGCCGGTGAACGTGTGCGGTAACACGATCTCCGTGATCGGGCTGCTGAACCCCGCCTTCGGCAACACCTGCGTCAACGCCTGACGTTGTGCGTCAACCCGTAAGGGTTTGAATCCGGTCGGCCCCGGAGTGCACGCCATGCACTCCGGGGCTGCTGGGTACTCCGCCCCCGCACGGTCAAGTCCGGGGGTTTTCCGGAAGGTAAGAAGGCAGGAATCAACCTATGCGACAGGTCACGCGTAAAGGCCTGATCACCATGGCAGCCGCGGGCGGCGCGCTCGCGCTGAGTGGCGGCTATGCGCACGCGGACGCGGGAGCGTCCGGCGAGGCGACGAATTCCCCGGGGGTGCTGTCAGGGAATTCGGTACAGATCCCGGTCCATGTACCGGTCAACGTGTGCGGAAATTCCGTGGACGTCGTGGCACTGCTCAACCCGGCGTTCGGGAACACCTGCGGAAACGGTTCGCAGGGCGACTCCACGGGCAAGCACGTCTCCGGCAGCCACGTCTCCGGCGACCTCACCCAGGCGAGCCGGCCCGGCAACGGCAAGCACCGGGCCCCCATCGGCGGCGGGGCGACGGCCCAGGGCGTCGCGACGGGCTCACCGGGGGTGCTGTCCGGCAACAACATCCAGGTGCCCATCGACATCCCCGTGAACGCCTGTGGGAACAGCATCACCATCGGTGGTCTGCTCAACCCCACCTTCGGCAACGACTGTGAGAACAACCCGGAGGCCGTCACGCCGCCCCCGGTCACCCCGGTCACTCCGGTCACTCCGGTCACCGAGCACAAGCCCCCGACGCCGGAGAAGCCGCCGGTGCCGAACGTGCCCGAGACGCAGAATGTCCCGCAGCTCGCACACACCGGAGCGGGCGGGCTCGACCTGCTGATCCCGGCGAGCGCAGGCCTGCTGCTGGCAGGTGCCGGCACGGTGCTCTACCGCCGCGCCCGGGCGTCCGCGTAGCGGACCGGGACCGGCGCCACAAGCGCCACGAAGGGAGCGGGCCCGCGGATGCCGGGCCCGCTCCGACTCACCAGGTGGCCCGGAGCTGGCGGATGATCCGCCGCCGCAGGCGCACCCTTCGACTGCCGTCGCGACGCAGCGTCAGCCGGTCCAACTCCCAGTGACCGTACTCGGCGTGGTCGGTCAGCAGGCGGGCCGTCTCCTTCCGGGACACCCCGCGCGGCACGTACACATCGACAAATTCGTATTCCGGCATCGCATCTATTGTGCGGGCAGAGCCCGTGTACGGATAGCGTCTGCACTATGTCTGATGCTGCGCAGCCCACCGCTGCCGAGGTACGCGCCGCCGCCGAGGCGGTCAAAGCCGCGCTCGACCACCACCTCGCGGCCGTCGAACGCCGGACCGGGGACGACGATGTGGCCGTCTATGACGCGTTCAACGCACTGGCCGCTGCCGCCGAGTTCTACGACGAGCTGCTCTACGACCGGTACGACGAAGTCACCCCTTTCGAGATCCCGGGTGCGGAGGATTCGCTGCCGCCGTACACCGGCCCCGAGGAGCCGAACGCACTCAGTGTGCTGATCCGGCGCGACTACGCGGTGGTGGAGCCGCCGAGGCTGCTCGCACAGGCCCAGCGGATCGCCGACCTCGACCAGGACGAGCGCAGCGGGAGCGCCGCGGTGGTCGGCTCCAGCGTCCACGCCGCGCTCGGCGTGCTCTTCGGGGAGTACGAACCCGACGAGATCGCGTCCCGGCACACGGAGTTCGGCCTGGAGGAGGGGGACTCCACGCTCTGGGTCACGGCCGCCGAGGACCTTCCCGAGGCGGGGGAGTGGCTCGGCGCACCCTTCGACGACGCGGATCCACAGCTGGTGGTCTGCCGCTTCGACGTCAGCGCCGTCTTCGACGAGGACGAACCGGACGAGGAACCGGCCCGCCTGGCGGCGGACAGCTCCTGACCCACCTGCCGGACGGGCCCGACGCCGGGCCCGTCCGGTGCCGGCGTCCCCGCCGGGGGACCGGTCAGCCGGCCGGGGTCTCCAGCAGGGTGCGCAGCCTCGTCGTGCGGTCCTGGGCCGGGGGCTGGGCGACCGCGCGGGGCAGCGCCTGATCCACCCCGTGCACCACGGACAGATGCCGCTCGCCCCGGCCGAAGGCGGTGTACACCCAGGAACGGCTCAGCCCCTGCGCCGCGTCGCCCGGCAGCACGACGACCACCGCGGGCCAGCGCATCCCGGCCGCCTGATGCGCGCTGAGGGCCCAGCCATGGCGTACGGAGGACTCGACCCGGTCCTGGGCCACGACGACCTCTGTGCCCGCGCAGTCCAGATGCAGACCCTCGGCGTCCGCCGAGACGACCACGGCGGGCTCGGCCCTGCCGGGTGCCGGGACATGGACGACGCGGTCGCCCGGATCGAAGCCGCCGAACCGGCCGGGACCGGGGTTGAGCCGCTGCTTCAACGCCGCGTTCAGCGCCCGGGTGCCCGCCGAGCCGCCGTGGCCGACGGTGATCACCTGGGTGTCCGACGACGGTACGCCGATGGCGCGCGGCACCGAGTCGGCCACCAGCTGCACGGTGCGGTGCACCGCCTCGCCCGCATCGCGCACGGGGACGATCACCACCTCCTTGCCGGGCGCCTCGACCTGGTTCAGCTCGCCGATGCCGATGCCGGAGACCAACTCGCCGATCGGCCCCGGATCCGGCGTACGGGAGACGATCTGCGGGCACGCCCGGGCCGCCAGCACATCCGCGAACACCCGCCCCGCACCGGCCGATCCCAGCACGCCCGGATCGCCGCTGAGCACCAGCCGGGTGCCGTCGGCCAGCGACTCGACCAGGACCGCGGCGGTCTCCACGTCCAGCTGCGGGGCGTCCAGCACGACGAGCAGGTCGACGGCGATCGCCCCTTCCCCGTCGCGCCCCGGGCCCTGCTCGGCCGAGAGCAGACCGGTGAGGGTGACGGCCGTCTCCGGATCACCGGTCGCTTCGGCCAGCCGGCGCCTGCCGTCGGCGCTGTGCGTGGCGCCCAGGGCCCGCAGCCCGAGGGCGCGGGCCGCGGTGATCAGGGCGGCGGGCTCGGCCCTGGCGGCCTCGCCCCCGGTGTGCGCCACGAGGCCGTGGGCCGCGACCGCGCGGATCAGCTCGGCCGCGGAGGGGGAGCCCGCGGCCGAGGCGGCCTGCGACCAGTCGGCGTCCTTCTCGCAGGCGTTGACCAGCCGGGCCAGGCCGTCGGCGAGGCTCTCCTCGGCGAGCGCGTAGCGGTCGAGACCGAGCAGCACCTGCACCGGCTCCTGCCCGGCGCCCGCGCCTTTGTCCCCGCTCCCGCCCTCGTCCCCGTCGGACTCCTCCGGTGTCCCGGATTCCCGGCCGTCGTGGACCTGCTCGTCCTCCTGGCCGTCCTGGAAGACCAGGACGACTCCCTCGGCGACGGCGTGCTGCACGGCCGCCTCGGGATCGGCCACCGAACGCTCGGCCAGCGCGGCCCGCACCTCCGACGCGTCCAGCGCCGTGTGGCCCCGGAGCGCGGCCCGCTCCAGCAGCCAGCCGACCAGGGCGGCGGTGCGCCGCTCGTCGTCCGGGCCGCACTCGGCGCCGAGCAGGGCCCGCGCGAATCCGTCGGCCTGTTCGGGCTTGACCCCCGGAACGCCCAGCAACTGCCAGGGGTCGGCGCGCAGGGCGTCGGCCGCCTGCGCCCCGAGAGTCTCGGCCACCGGTCCCGCCAGCGCCGCCGGAGCCCCGCCCTCGGCCAGCACGGCGGCGGCCGCGGCGACGGCCTCCGGCGGGGCGCTCCGCGGCGCCCGTGCCGGTTCCGGAACGCGGGGTCGGGCCGGGGCGGGCTCGGGCGCGGTCCGGCGCGGGGCGGCGGGCGCGGGGGAGTCGAAGAACGCGGTGGCGGACTGCTCGCCGCTCTCCACCGCGCGCACGGCCGCCAACAGGTCGGCCGCCTTGCCGCTCAGCTTCCCCCCGGCGGCGATGGGGCCCTCCTTCTCGGCCTTTCGTCTCTCGATCCGCTCCCGCAGCTCACGCTGCGCGGCGAGCTCGGCCTCGGCCTCGGAGAGCGGCGCGGGGGCGGCGTCGGCGTCCGCCTCGGCCGCGGCGCCTGCGTCCGTCCCGGCGCCGGAGCCTCCGGCGGCGTCGTCGGAGTCCGCAGCGTCGGCCGTGGGGGCGCCCGCTTCGCCGTCCGCCGTGTCGTCGGCCGTGCCGTCCGTCGCTTCAGCCCGCTCGCCGGTCCCGGGAGCGCCGTCGTCCGTCTCCGGCCCGTCCCCGGTGGGCGGGGCGGGCACGGCGGCGGAGGGCGGCGCGACGTCGTCGTCGGCGGCCGGGGAGCCGGGGGTTTCCCCCCGGGGAAGCGCAGTCACAGCGTGCTCCAGTCCTGGTCGGGATAGCGGTGCACGGGCGCCGACACATCGTCGAGCGCCTGGCAGATCTCGTCAGGAAGACTAAGCGCCTCCACTGACAATGCCTCCGCGAGCTGCTGCGCGTTGCGCGCGCCGACGATCGGGGCCACCACCCCCGGCCGGTCCCGGACCCACGCGAGAGCCACCTGGAGCGGCGTCGTGGCCAGCCCGTCCGCCGCCGTCGCCACCGCGTCCACCACACGGCTCGCGGCCTCGTCGAGATACGGCTCGACGAACGGCGCGAGCAGCTCCGAGGCACCGCGCGAGTCCGCCGGAGTGCCCGACCGGTACTTCCCGGTGAGGACGCCGCGACCCAGCGGGGACGAGGGCAGCAGCCCGACACCGAGATCGAGGGCGGCGGGCAGCACCTCGCGCTCCACCCCCCGCTGCAACAGGGAGTACTCCATCTGAGTGCTCGCCACGCGGGTGCGCACCCCGGGCGAGGCGAGCTGCCAGGTGGCCGCCTTGGCCAGCTGCCAGCCGCAGAAGTTCGACACCCCCGCGTACCGGGCGCGCCCGCTGGACACCGCCAGGTCCAGTGCCTGGAGCGTCTCCTCCAGCGGGGTCACCGGGTCGAAGGCGTGGATCTGCCACAGATCCACATGGTCCGTGCCGAGCCGTTCCAGGGAGTCGTCCAGCGCCGCCAGCAGATGCCCGCGCGATCCGTCGAACCGGCGGTACGGATCGGCCACGCTGCCGGCCTTCGTCGCGATGACGAGATCGCGCCGGGGCACCAGGCCGTCGAGGAGCTGCCCGAGGAGATATTCGGCCTCCCCACCGCCGTACACATCGGCCGTGTCGACCAGCGTGCCGCCCGCCTCCCAGAAGGCCTTCAGCTGTTCCGCAGCGTCGTGGTCATCGGTGTCCCGGCCCCAGGTGAGGGTGCCGAGCCCGATCCGGGACACTCGAAGGCCGGTGCGGCCGAGATGCCTCTGCTCCATGGGCGCTGAGATTACTGGCCAGAACTCCACTCGGCGGAAGCCTGTGGACAACCCGGCGTCAAGTCGCCCCTGCCGGATCACGCCGCCGCGCGCTAGAGTCCGGAGCCCAGGGACGTTACTGATCGGTAAGGGGAGCGGCTATGCGGCTCGGCATCAATCTCGGTTACTGGGGTGCGGGAATGGACGGCGACAACCTCGCCGTCGCCCAGGAGGCCGACCGGCTCGGATACGACGTCTGCTGGGCGGCCGAGGCGTACGGCTCCGACGCGCCGACCGTGCTCTCCTGGGTCGCCGCCCGGACCGAGTCCATCGACGTCGGCTCCGCGATCATGCAGATCCCGGCCCGCCAGCCGGCCATGACGGCGATGACCGCCGCCACCCTCGACTCGCTCTCCGGCGGCCGGTTCCGGCTCGGCCTCGGCGTGTCGGGGCCGCAGGTCTCCGAGGGCTGGTACGGCGTCAAGTTCGACAAGCCGCTGGCCCGCACCCGGGAGTACGTCGAGATCGTCCGCCGGGCGATGTCCCGCGAGCGGCTCTCGTACGAGGGCGAGCACTGGACGCTGCCGCTGCCGGACGGCCCGGGCAAGCCCATCAAGCTGACCGTGCACCCGCAGCGCGAGCACATCCCGCTCTACATCGCGGCGATCGGCCCGAAGAACCTGGAACAGACCGGCGAGATCGCCGACGGCGCGCTGCTGATCTTCCCCTCCGCCGAGCACCTTGAGGACACTGCGGTGAAGTACCTGCGGGCGGGCCGGGAGAAGGCGGGCCTGACCATGGAGGGCTTCGACGTCTGCCCGACCCTGCCGCTCGCCGTCGGCGACGACGTCAACGGCCTCGCGGACGTGTTCCGTCCGTACACCGCGCTGTACGTGGGCGGCATGGGCAGCCGGAAGCAGAACTTCTACAACCGGCTCGCACAGCGCATGGGCTACGAGAAGGAAGCCGCCGAGATCCAGGACAAGTACCTGTCCGGCGACAAGAGCGGTGCCGCCGCGGCCGTTCCGCACCAGCTGATCGACCAGACCACGCTGCTCGGACCGGTCGAGCGGATCGCCGAGCGGATGCAGGCCTACGCCGCGGCCGGTGTCACGACACTGACCCTCGCCCCGGCCGGGTTCACGCTGGAGGAGCGGCTCACGGCTCTGCGGGCCGGTACGGACGCGCTGGAGCGCTCCGGACTCGCGTAACAGGTCCCGGACGCCGCCGGGAGCGGCACTGCGGCCGTGGTGGGGGCTCGGGGTTTCCCCGCCACGGCCGTCACGGCCGTCACGCGTATCAACGCGGGCACGGTCGGGCGGTTACGCCGGCCCGCGCCCCATCCGGCGTAGCCGGGGCCCCTTCCTGTTGCCCGCCCGGGTGCACCGCACTTGACTGTCGCTCGGTGGATGCGGCACGGAGGTGGCGGTCATGCTCTCGGCAAGGAACCTGTTCCAGGAGATTCTCGACGACGACGAGTCGTTCCGGCTGTTCTGTTCCATCGCGGCCGGCGGGGAGTCCCAGGGCGGGTGGGAGAACGGACGGATCGCCGCCCTGGTGCCCGAGAGCCAGCGCGCCCTGGCGCCCAAGATCGCCCGGCACGGCGCCGACGAGGACAAGCACGGCCGGATCTTCACCGCGCTGCTGAAGAAGCGCGGGCTCCGGCCGGCGGAGGTCCCGCACGAGACCGACTACACGATGCTGCTGGAGAAGCACGGCATCGGCCTCGCCCATGAACAGCTGCGGGGCGAGGAACGGCTCTCCGAGCGCGACATCATCACCTACCTCGCGCACAGCCGGGTCACCGAGCAGCGCGCCTCCGAGCAGATGGCACTGCTCCGCAGGTACTTCGCCGACCACCCCGACCTCGGCCGCGCGGTGAAGATGATCTCGAACGACGAGGACAACCACCTGGCGTACTGCCACGAGGAACTGCTCCGTCTCGCCCGGGACGGACACGGCCGCACCATCCAGCGCACCCTGCGCGAGTGCGCGCTCGCCGAGATCCGGGTGTACCGCGACGTCAGCCTTGCCGTGATGGATCACATGGGCCGCATCCTGGGCTGGCCCCGGGCCAGATCGGCGGTGCTGGCCGCCGGGATCCACGCCGTCTACGTGTACGAACGGCTCGTGGGCTGGCGGCGGATGGTGAGCCTGGAACAGCCCGAGCGGCGCGACGCGCTGGGCGGCCCGGCGGCACCGGAGCCCGGGTTCGCCTGAACCGGGAGCGAGCCGGGGACGAACCGGTCGCGAGCCGGGTGCGGTGCCCCGTCCGTCAGAGCCAGCCGCGGCGCTTGAACTGCCGGTACAGCCCGAAGACCGCGACGGCCATCAGCGCGATCACTGCCGGATAGGCCCACACGTAGCGGAGCTCCGGCATGTGCTCGAAGTTCATGCCGTAGATCCCCGCCACCATGGTCGGCACGGCGGCCATCGCCGCCCAGGCCGAGATCTTGCGCATGTCGTCGTTCTGCCGCACGCCCACCTGGGCCAGATGGGCCGAGAGGATGTCGGAGAGCAGCCGGTCCAGCCCCTCCACGTACTCGTTGGCGCGCGTCAGGTGGTCGCCGACGTCGCGGAAGAACGGCTGCGAGTGCTCGTGGACGAACGGCACGTCCGCGCTCGCCAGCCGGGCCATGGGGGCGCTCAGCGGCCCGGTGGCCCGGCGGAACTCCAGGATCTGCCGCTTGAAGGTGTAGATGCGGGCCGCGGTGCTCTTGGTGTCGGCACCGCCGACCGGCGCGAACACCTCGGTCTCCAGCTCCTCCAGGTCGACCTGGAGCTCGCCCGCGACCTCTATGTAGTGGTCGACGACGGCGTCGCTGATCGCGTACAGCACCGCGGTGGGCCCGTGCTTGAGCACCTCCGGCTCGGCCTCCAGCCGACGGCGTACCGCGGCGAGCGGTGCGCCCTCCCCGTGCCGGACCGTCACGACGAAGGAGTCGCCGATGAAGGCCATGAGCTCGTCGGTGGTGACCGTGTCGCTGCTCTGCTCGTACACCACCGGCTTGATGACCGCGAAGAGCGAGTCGTCGTACACCTCCAGCTTGGGCCGCTGATGGGCGCTCAGGGCGTCCTCCACGGCCAGCGGGTGCAGCCCGAACTCGCTGCTGACGAGGTCGAACTCCTTCTCCGTCGGTTCGTGCAGCCCGATCCAGAGAAAGGCGTCCCCGGTGGCCCGTGCCTCGTCGAGGGCATCGGACAAGTCGGCGGGGCCGTCGGTGCGGCGCCCGTCCCGGTAAATGGCACAGTCCACGATCACGGCGCGCATTCTTCCCTGCCGCGCTCCCCGGCGCACCTCGTCGGCGGCGTCCCGATCCGGACGAAAGGCCCTACGCTGGCCCGCATGCCCACCCTGATCCTCGTACGCCACGGACGCTCCACCGCCAACACCGCCGGGGTGCTCGCGGGCCGCACCCCCGGGGTCGCGCTCGACGAGCGCGGCGCGGAGCAGGCCGCGGCCCTGCCCGGCCGGCTCGCCGGGCTGCCGCTGGCCGCCGCCGTCAGCAGCCCCCTCCAGCGCTGCCGGGAGACCCTGCGGCCACTGCTGGCCGCCCGGCCGGAGCTGGAGCTGCACACCGAGGACCGGATCAGCGAGTGCGACTACGGCGACTGGTCGGGGCGCAAGCTCGCGGAGCTCGCCGACGAACCGCTGATGGGCGTCGTGCAGCAGCATCCGTCGGCCGCGGCGTTCCCCGGCGGCGAGTCGATGCGCGGCATGCAGGCGCGCGCGGTCGACGCGGTACGGGACTGGAACGCCCGGATCGAGGCCGCGCACGGCGACGACGCCGTGTACGTGATGTGCTCGCACGGCGACATCATCAAGGCCCTGGTCGCCGACGCGCTCGGCATGCATCTCGACCTCTTCCAGCGGATCCAGGCCGACCCCTGTTCGGTCACCGCGATCCGCTACACCAGACTGCGGCCCTTCCTGCTGCGGCTCGGTGACACCGGTGACCTCGCCCCGCTGGCGCCGCGCGAGCACCCCCGCCCGGCGGCGGACTCGGACGCGGACGCGGCGGTCGGGGGCGGCGCTGGGGCGCCGTGATCGCTTCGCGCAGTAGGGTGGACGCTCCGTAGGCCCCGGGGCCCGTCCGGCGGATCGGAGGCCGGACGGGCCCCGGCCCGGGGAACGGACGTCCCGGGCCCGCGCCAACCCTCATCCACCGTCGAATTCAAGGGAGACAGGACGTGTCCCGTCAGGTGTTCCTCTACGACCCTCCGGACCGTTTCGTGGCCGGTACGGTCGGGTTGCCTGGACGCCGTACGTTCTTCCTGCAGGCATCCTCAGGCGGACGTGTCACCAGCGTGGCCCTGGAGAAGACCCAGGTCGCCGCGCTCGCCGAGCGGATCGACGAACTGCTCGACGAGGTGGTGCGGCGGACCGGCGGAAACTCCCCGGTGCCCGCCGTCGCGCCGATGGACGTCACCGACACCGCACCCCTGGACGTCCCCGTCGAGGAGGAGTTCCGGGTCGGCACGATGGCGCTCGCCTGGGACGGCGAGGAACAGCGCATGATCGTCGAGGCGCAGGCGCTGGTCGAACTGGACGTGGAATCCGACGAGGATCTCGCCGAGGCCGAGGAGCGGCTGCTCCAGGACGAGGAGAACGGCCCGCCGATGCTCCGGGTCCGCCTCAGCGGCGCGCAGGCCAGGGCCTTCGCCAAGCGCGCCCTGGACGTGGTGAACGCCGGCCGTCCGCCGTGCCCGCTGTGCAGCCTGCCGCTCGACCCGGAAGGACACGTATGCCCGCGCCAGAACGGATACCGTCGCGGAGCCTGACCGGCCCCGAGCTGGTCGGTCTGCTCACCGAGGGCGAACTCACCGTCCTCGGACAGATCCGCGGCGCGTCCAACGCGGTGCTCTACTGCACCGTCGCGCGCGACGGCGAGGAGGCTCCCTGCGTCTACAAGCCGGTGGCCGGCGAACAGCCGCTGTGGGACTTCCCGGACGGCACGCTCGCCGGGCGGGAGGTGGCCGCGTACGAGATCTCCGAGGCGACCGGCTGGGGCCTGGTGCCGCCCACCGTGCTGCGGGACGGCCCGTACGGCGAGGGCATGTGCCAGCTGTGGATCGACGCCTCCCATGACGACGCGGACGGCGAGAACGACGAGAACGACGAGAACGACAAGAACGACGCGGACGGTGAGAACGACGCGGACGGCGGGGCGGGCGGGCCGCGGCTGCTCGCGCTCGTCGAGGACGAGGAGCCCGGCGAGGGCTGGAAGGCGGTGGCCCGGGCCGAGGTCGGTGAGGGCCGGACGGCTCTGCTCGTCCACGCGGACGACGCGCGGCTGCGGCGGCTGGCCGTCCTCGACGCCGTGATCAACAACGGCGACCGCAAGGGCGGCCATCTGCTGCCCGCCCAGGACGGGCGGCTCTACGGCATCGACCACGGTGTGACATTCAACGCCGACGACAAGCTGCGCACGCTGCTCTGGGGCTGGGCGGGGGAGCCGCTGACGGCCGAGGCCGTCGAGGTCGTCGAACGGCTGGGGGCACAACTCGCGCCGGGCACCCCGCTCGTCACCCGGCTGGGCGAGCTGATCACCGAGGCCGAGATCGAGGCGCTGCGGGGCCGTGTGGCGGGGCTGAGGGCGACCGGACGGCACCCGGAGCCGAGCGGCGAGTGGCCCTCGATCCCCTGGCCGCCGGTCTGAGCGGAGCGGGGGAGGAACGGGGCGCGGGGCGCGGGCCGGGGTATCGGGACCGCGTCCCGAAGCAGATGGAGCGCCCCGGCGCAAGAGCGCCTCTTCGGTCAAGATCCGGCATCCGGTTCGTATCCGGAACATGCATCCGGTTACGCTCGTGGCATGCATGCCTGGCCCGCTTCTGAGGTCCCCGCCCTGCCTGGCAAGGGCCGCGACCTTCGGATCCACGACACCGCGACCGGCGGACGGATCACCCTTGACCCCGGTCCCGTCGCCCGCATCTACGTCTGCGGCATCACGCCGTACGACGCGACCCACATGGGTCATGCGGCGACCTACAACGCGTTCGACCTCGTTCAGCGCGTGTGGCTCGACACCAAGCGGCAGGTTCACTATGTCCAGAACGTGACCGACGTGGACGACCCGCTCCTGGAGCGGGCCGTGCGCGACGGCCAGGACTGGACCGAGCTCGCCGAGCGCGAGACGGCCCTGTTCCGCGAGGACATGACTGCCCTGCGCATGCTTCCGCCGAAGCACTACATCGGCGCCGTGGAGGCGATACCCGGCATCGTCCCGCTGGTGGAACGGCTCCGCGACGCCGGCGCCGCCTACGAGCTCGACGGCGACGTGTACTTCTCCGTCGAGACCGACCCGCACTTCGGCGAGGTCTCCAACCTCGACGCCGAGGCGATGCGGCTGCTCTCCGCCGAGCGCGGCGGCGACCCGGAGCGCCCGGGCAAGAAGAACCCGCTCGACCCGATGCTGTGGATGGCCGCCCGCGAGGGCGAGCCGAGCTGGGACGGCGCCTCGCTCGGCCCCGGCCGGCCCGGCTGGCACATCGAGTGCGTCGCCATCGCCCTCGACCACCTCGGCATGGGCTTCGACGTCCAGGGCGGCGGGTCCGACCTCGCCTTCCCGCACCACGAGATGGGTGCCTCGCACGCCCAGGTGCTGACCGGGGAGCACCCCTTCGCCCAGGCCTATGTGCACGCCGGAATGGTCGGCCTGGACGGCGAGAAGATGTCCAAGTCCAGGGGCAACCTGGTCTTCGTCTCGCAGCTGCGCCGCGACGGCGTGGACCCGGCGGCGATCCGGCTGGCACTGCTCTCGCACCACTACCGGTCCGACTGGGAGTGGACGGACCAGGTGCTCGCCGACGCGGTGGAGCGGCTCGCCCGCTGGCGGGCCGCCGTCTCCCGGCCCGACGGACTGCCCGCCGACGCGCTGGTCGAGGAGGTCCGCGAGGCCCTCGCCGACGACCTGGACGCGCCGGCCGCGCTGGCCGCCGTGGACCGCTGGGCCGAGCGGCAGATCGCCGACGGCGGTACGGACGAGGGCGCGCCCGGCCTCGTCTCGCGCACCGTCGACGCGCTGCTGGGCGTCGCCCTGTAGCGCCGCACAGGGGGGAAACCCGCTGACATCCACCGGACGTTCCGGACGAACCGGCCTTGGACTTCTCGACGAAGTTCAGGGCCGGTTCCGTTTTGTCCATGGTCAAGTGCTCGATGCTGCGCTAAAAGCGCTCTATGCAATCATCAATGCGCATCAGAATGGCGGCAGTTGCAGCCTTGCTGGGGCTGCTCGCCGTCCTCTCGGGCCCCGGCGCGGCCCAGGCCGGCGCCGCCGAGCCGGACACCACGGTCGGCGATCTCACCGGGTTCTCCGCCGACGGATCCGTCTACCACCTGAAGGCCGGGGCCGCCGAGGCCCGGGTCAGCTTCGTCTCCGACGAGACCTTCCGCATCGAACTCGCACCGGACGGCACGTTCTCGGACCCGACGGGCGACGACATCGTGCTGCCGCAGGGCACCCCGCCGCACACCCGGTGGAAGGAGCGTGGCGACCGCTACGAGCTCTCCACCGGCCGTGTCACCCTGCGCGCCTACAAGTCGCCGCTGCGGTTCGCCCTGTACCGGGCGGACGGCAGCCAGGTCTGGTCCGAGGCCAAGGGGCTGAGCTGGAACGGCGAGAGGACCACCCAGACGCTGGCCCGCGGCGCGGACGAGCAGTTCTACGGCGCCGGCATGCAGAACGGCCGGGGCAACACCTCGCACCGCGACAAGACCGTCGAGGTCGGCGTCGACTACAACTGGGACGACGGCGGCCACCCCAACTCGGTGCCGTTCTACCTCTCCTCGGCCGGCTACGGCGTCTTCCGCAACACCTACGCGCCGAACACCTACGCCTTCACCGACCCGGTGACCACCAGCGCCAAGGAGCAGCGCTTCGACGCCTACTACTTCGCGGGCGACAGCGCCAAGGACGTCATCGGGCAGTACACGAAGCTCACCGGCAAGCCGTTCCTGCCGCCGGTGTACGGGATGGAGATCGGCGACGCCGACTGCTACCTCCACAACGCCAACCGGGGTGAGCGCCGCACCCTGGACGCCCTGAAGGTCGCCGACGGCTACGTCGAGAACGACATGCCGAACGGCTGGATGCTCGTCAACGACGGCTACGGCTGCGGATACGAGGACCTCGCCGAGACCGCCCAGGGCCTCCAGGACCGCGGCATGCAGCTCGGCCTGTGGACCGAGGACGGCATCGACAGGATCGGCGAGCAGGTCAAGGCGGGCCAGCGGGTCGCCAAGCTGGACGTGGCCTGGGTCGGCGCCGGCTACAAGTTCGCCCTGGACGGCTGCAAGGACGCCTACCGGGGCATCGAGGACAACAGCGACGCCCGCGGCTTCACCTACGCCCCCGAGAGCTGGTCGGGCGCCCAGCGCTGCGGAGTGCAGTGGTCCGGCGACCAGTACGGCACCTGGGACTACATCCGCTGGCAGATCCCGACGTACGCGGGCGCCACGATGTCCGGACTCGCCTACACCACCGGTGACGTGGACGGCATCTTCGGCGGCAGCGCCAAGACGTACACCCGTGACCTCCAGTGGAAGATGTTCCTGGGGACCACGATGACGATGGACGGCTGGGCGGCCAGCGACAAGCAGCCCTTCCGGTACGGGGAGCCGTACACCACCATCAACCGCGACTACCTGAAGCTCAAGGAGTCGCTGCTGCCCTACCAGTACTCCTACGCGCACGAGGCGACGAAGACCGGTGTCGGCATGGTCCGCCCGCTCGTCCTCGAATACCCGGACGACCCGAAGGCCGCGACGGACGCCGCGAAGTACGAGTTCATGTCCGGCGAGGACTTCCTCGTCGCCCCGGTCTACCAGGACAGCACCGAGCGCGACGGCATCTACCTGCCGAAGGGCACCTGGACCGACTACTGGAGCGGCCGCACCTACCAGGGGCCGGTCACCCTCGACGACTACAGCGCCCCGCTCGACACCCTGCCGCTGTTCGTCAAGGGCGGTGCCAGTGTGCCGATGTGGCCCGGCATCCGCTCGTACCAGGACCGCACCGCCGGCTCCCCGCTCGCCTGGGACGTCTACCCGCAGGGCAAGTCGTCCTTCACGCTGTACGAGGACGACGGCGTCACCCGGCAGCACCGCGACGGCAAGTACGCCACCCAGCGGGCCGATGTGGACGCACCGGTCCGGGGCGCGGGCGACGTGACCGTGCGGATCGGCGCGAGCAAGGGGAAGTTCACCGGCAAGCAGAGCAGCCGCCCGTACGAGTTCAGTGTGCACACCGGCTCCGCGCCGAGCGCGGTCGAACTCGGCGGGAAGCTGCCCCGGCTGGACTCCGCCGCCGCGTACAAGGCCGCGAAGCAGGGCTGGTGGTACGACCGGGACGACCGCGGCGGTGTCGTGAAGATCAAGACCGCGCCGCTCTCCACCGCCAAGGCGTTCTCCGTGAAGCTGAAGCACACCAGCGCGGTCGGCGGGCGGTCCGCCGCGGCGAACGCCGCGGTCTCCGCACCGGCCGGGCAGGAGCTCGGCGCCGGGGCCGCGAGCACCGTCACCGTCGACGTCACCGCGGGCAGCGCCGACGTGACCGGCGCCGAGGTCGGCCTGGACGTCCCCGAGGGCTGGGTCGCCCGGCCCGCGAAGGCGGACCGGATCCCGGCGGGCACCACCCGGCGGGTCGAGGTCTCCGTCACCCCCGCGAAGGACGCCACGGCGGGGGAGGCACGGATCACCGCCCTCGTCCGCTACCGGTCGGCCGGTGAAGCCCGCACCGCCACCCAGCGGTTCGCCGCCGCGGTGATGCCGCCGCCGCCCACCGGCGAGGCCTGGGCGAGCGATCTGGTCTGGCTGAAGTCCACCAACGGCTACGGACCGGCCGAACGCGACCGCAGCAACGGCGAGTCAGGCGCGGCCGACGGCAAGCCGCTGACCCTCGCCGGGAAGACGTACGAGAAGGGGATCGGCACCCACGCCGACTCCGACATCGAGGTCTACCTCGGCGGGCGCTGCACCGCGTTCACCGCCGACGCGGGGATCGACGACGAGATCAACGGCTACGGCGAAGTGGCCTTCTCCGTCGAGGCGGACGGCAAGGTGCTGTGGACCTCCCCGAAGGTGACCGGGGCCTCGGCGACCGTACCGGTCGACGTGAAGCTCGACGGCGCGCGCCATGTGCATCTGAAGGTCACGGACACCAACGGCTCCAAGACCGGTGACCACGGGGACTGGGCCGCGGCCCGGTTCACCTGTTCCTGAATGACCCGGACAGCACGGGAGCGCCGGGCGGGCACGTACCCGCCCGGCGCTCCACCGGTCCCGTCACTCCTCTGGGGAGTCCTCCGGCGGACCCTGCGGTCCCTCGCCGTCCCCGTCGCCCTCCCGGCCGGCCGGTGGCTGCCGGCCGGGTCCGCCCGCGGGCGGCGCGCCGGACCCCGGATCGCCGCCGCTCTCGGGGCGGACCGGCTTCGGCGGCCGGGTGCGGCCACTGGAGGTGTCGCGCAGGTACGAGGTGTCGCCGCTCTCCGTCGCGTGCCCGCCCGGTGCCTGGCCCGGACCGATGTCCCGGCGGCGCAGATAGCGCTCGAACTCCCGGGCGATGGCCTCGCCGCTCGCCTCGGGCAGCTCGGCGGTGTCCCGGGCCTCCTCCAGCGTCTGCACGTATTCGGCCACTTCGCTGTCCTCGGCGGCCAGTTGATCGACGCCGAGCTGCCAGGCGCGCGCGTCCTCGGGCAGTTCGCCCAGCGGGATGCGCAGACCGATGAGGTCCTCCAGCCGGTTCAGCAGCGCGAGTGTGGCCTTCGGGTTGGGCGGCTGCGACACGTAGTGCGGCACCGCCGCCCACAGGCTCACCGCGGGCACGCCCGCGTGCGTGCAGGCCTCCTGGAGGATGCCGACGATGCCCGTCGGCCCCTCGTACTTGGTCTCCTCCAGGTCCATGGTCCGTGCCAGGTCCGGGTCGGAGGTGACCCCGCTGACCGGCACCGGCCGGGTGTGCGGGGTGTCGCCGAGCAGGGCGCCCAGGATCACCACCATCTCCACTCCCAGCTCATGGGCGAAACCCAGGATCTCGTTGCAGAACGAGCGCCAGCGCATGGATGGTTCGATACCGCGGACCAGGACGAGATCGCGGGGCTTGTCCCCGCCGACGCGGACCACGGAGAGCCGGGTGGTCGGCCAGGTGATCTTGCGCACCCCGCCGTCCAGCCACAGCGTCGGCCGGTTGACCTGGAAGTCGTAGTAGTCCTCGGCGTCCAGCGCCGCGAACACCTCGCCCTTCCACTCCCGGTCCAGGTGCGCCACCGCCGTGGAGGCGGCGTCCCCTGCGTCGTTCCATCCCTCGAACGCGGCCACCATGACCGGGTCGATCAGCTCGGGTACTCCCTCGAGCTCGATCACCCAGGCCTCCTTCCGAAGTTCCCTTGTGTACCCATCAACCTTACGGCTTCCGGCCACTTGCGCCGCAGCCTCCGTGCACAGCCGGGCGAACCCGGCCCCCGGGGGCGTGTCACCGGTCGAATCAGGGCATCAAACCCTGGATACATCCGAGCTGTGGTGGGTAGATTTCGTTCAGGCGCTGGACGTTGGGGTCTTCATGGCGCTATACATCGGATGACCAGAACAGAGGTCCGATGTTATTCCCCTGGGGGCGCACATGAGTCAGACCGTCACGGATTTCGAGGTCCACGACATCCGTTTTCCGACCTCGGAACAACTGGACGGCTCGGACGCCATGAACCCCGATCCCGACTACTCGGCTGCCTACGTCGTACTGCGCACCGATGTCCAGGACCGCACGGACGGACCGGACGGCGGCAGTGCCGGCATCGAGGGACATGGCTTCTGTTTCACCATCGGGCGCGGCAACGAGGTGATGGCCGCCGCCATCGACACGCTGCGCCCCTATCTGGTGGGGCGCCCGGTGCCCCGCACCGCGGCCGATCTCGCCGCACTGCACCGCGAGCTCACCCACGACTCGCAACTGCGCTGGCTCGGCCCGGAGAAGGGCGTGATGCACATGGCGGCCGGAGCGGTCGTCAACGCCGCCTGGGACCTGGCCGCCAAGCTCGCGGGCAGACCGGTCTGGGAGTTCCTCGCCGGGATGACGCCCGAGGAGCTCGTCTCCCTCGTCGACTTCCGCTACCTCACCGACGCCCTCACCCCCGAGGAGGCCCTGGAGATCCTGCGGGCCGCCGAACCGGGCCGGGCCGAGCGCGCCGAACGGCTGCGCGCCGAGGGATACCCCGCGTACACCACCTCGCCCGGCTGGCTGGGCTACAGCGACGACAAGCTGGTCGGGCTCGCGAAGGAGGCCGTCGCCGACGGCTTCACCCAGATCAAGCTCAAGGTCGGCGGCAGCCTGAGCGACGACGTCCGCAGGCTCGCCCTGGCCCGCGAGGCCGTCGGGCCGGACATCCGGATCGCCGTCGACGCCAACCAGCGCTGGGACGTCCCGGACGCGGTCGAGTGGATGACCGCGCTCGCGCCGTACGACCCGCACTGGATCGAGGAGCCGACCAGCCCCGACGACATCCTCGGCCACGCCGCCGTCCGGGCCGGCCAGCCGGTCAAGGTCGCCACCGGCGAACACGTCGCCAACCGGGTCGTCTTCAAACAGCTGCTCCAGGCCGGCGCCGTCGACTTCGTCCAGATCGACGCGGCCCGCGTCGCGGGCGTCAACGAGAACCTGGCGATCCTGCTGCTCGCCGCCAAGTACGGCGTACCGGTCTGCCCGCACGCGGGCGGGGTAGGACTCTGCGAGCTGGTGCAGCACCTCTCGATGTTCGACTACGTGGCGGTCTCCGGCAGCCGGGACAACCGCGTGATCGAGTACGTCGACCATCTCCACGAGCACTTCGCCGATCCCACCGTGATCGAGTCGGGCCGCTACACCGCGCCGAGCGCCCCGGGCTTCTCCGCCCGGATGCTCCCCGAGTCGATCGACGCACACCGCTACCCGGAGGGCGCCGTATGGCAGTCCCGCCGCACCACCGAGGAGGCCGGCCGATGACCGCGACGAGCGACTTCGAAGGAATGGGAGCCCTGGTCACGGGCGGTGCCTCCGGCATCGGGGCCGCCGCCGCGACCATGCTGCTGGCGCGCGGCGCCCGGGTCGCCGTACTGGACCGGGAGACCGCGGGCGCCCCCGAGGGCGTCCTCGCCGTCGAGGCCGACGTCACCGACGACGACGCGGTGCGCGCGGCGGTCGACCGGGCCGCCGCCGAACTGGGCGCACTGCACACCGTCGTCTCCAACGCCGGCATCGGATCCATCGGCACCGTCGAGGACAACGCCGACGACGAGTGGACCCGGGTCCTGGACATCAACGTCCTCGGTATGGTCCGCACCGCCCGGCATGCCCTGCCCCATCTGCGGCGCGCGGCGGCCGACCGCCCCGGAGCCGTGTCGATCACCCAGACCTGCTCCATCGCGGCGACCGCCGGGCTGCCGCAGCGCGCCCTGTACAGCGCGAGCAAGGGCGCGGTGCTCTCGCTGACCCTGGCGATGGCCGCCGACCACGTCCGCGAGGGCATCCGGGTCAACTGCGTCAACCCCGGCACCGCGGACACCCCGTGGATCGGCCGGCTCCTCGGCCGGGCCGACGACCCGGCCGCCGAGCGGGCCGCACTCAACGCCCGCCAGCCGCTGGGACGGCTGGTGTCGGCCGACGAGGTGGCCGCCGCGATCGTCTACCTGGCGAGCCCCGCCGCCGCCTCGGTCACCGGCACGGCGCTGGCCGTCGACGGCGGCATGCAGGGGCTGCGGCTGCGCCCCGCCGAGAACTGACCGGGGGCGCCGGGTCCTTCCGTACGGGCGGCCGAGCCGCTGCACCGGGCCGACCGCCCCGCGCACCATGCACCTCCGCTTTGCCGACAGAGCTCCGAGCCGGTACTCACAAAGGACGGGACACCCATGAGAGTGCGTACGACGAGTGCGGCGGCCTGCGCCGTACTGCTGGCAGTCACGGCCCTCGCGGGCTGCAACCGCGAGTCCACCGCCGACGGCGCGGGCGGCGGGAAGGTCGGGATCGACCTGCCGCGCAGCGACAGCGACTTCTGGAACTCGTACCAGAACTACGTGGAGAAGGGCGTCGGGGCGGGCGAGGTCGAGGCGCTGCCGCTGACCAACTCGCAGAACGACATCGGCAAGCTGGTCGCCAACGTGCAGACCTTCACCGACCAGGGCGCCAAGGCCGTGGTGATGGCGCCGCAGGACACCGGTGCGATCGCCGAATCGCTCAACACGCTGAACGAGAAGAAGATCCCGGTCGTCAGCGTCGACACCCGCCCCGACAAGGGCGACATCTACATGGTGGTGCGTGCCGACAACAAGGCGTACGGGACCAACGCCTGCAAATACCTCGGCGAGCAGCTGGGGGGCAAGGGCAAGGTCGTCGAGTTCCAGGGCGACCTCTCCTCGATCAACGGCCGTGACCGGTCGGAGGCGTTCAAGGCCTGCATGGACAAGGACTTCCCCGGCATCAAGGTCTTCGAGCTGGCCACCGACTGGAAGGGCGACGTCGCCTCCGCCAAGCTCCAGGCCACCCTGGCCGCCAACCCCGACATCAACGGCATCTACATGCAGGCGGGCGGTGTCTTCCTGCAGCCCACCCTCGCCCTCCTGGAGCAGAAGAAGCTGCTGAAGCCGGCCGGTACGCCGGGGCACATCACGATCATCTCCAACGACGGCATTCCCGAGGAGTTCGACGCGATCAAGGCCGGGAAGATCGACGCGACGATCTCCCAGCCCGCCGACCTGTACGCGAAGTACGCGCTGTACTACGCCAAGGCGGCCCTGGACGGCAAGACCTTCAAGGAAGGCCCCACCGACCACGACTCCACCATCATCAAGATCCCGAACGGCTTCGAGGACCAGCTCCCGGCGCCGCTGGTGACCAAGGACAACGTCGACGACCCGAAGCTGTGGGCCAACCAGCTGGAGAAGAAGAGCTAGCCATGGACCAGGCACCACCTGCCGTACAGGCGGAAGGCGTTGTCAAACGCTTCGGGCCCACCGTGGCGCTCGACGGGGTCCGGCTCACCGTGCAGCCCGGCGAGTCGCACGCCCTGGTCGGCCGCAACGGCGCCGGAAAGTCCACGCTGGTCGGCGTGCTGACCGGACTCCACAGGGCGGACGCGGGCACCGTCGCGTTCGGCGGGGAACCCGCGCCCGCCTTCGGGGACACCACGGCCTGGCAGTCGAAGATCGCCTGCGTCTACCAGAAGTCCATGGTCGTCCCGGACCTGACCGTCGCGGAGAACCTCTTCCTCAACCGATTCGACGAGAACGCCCGCTGGATCAGCTGGGGCAAGCTGCGCAGACGCGCCGAGCGGCTGCTGGCCGAATACGGCGTCCAGGTCGACCCCGGCACCCGGGCGCGCGATCTCGCCGTCGAGCAGCGGCAGTTCGTCGAGATCGCCAGGGCGCTGTCCTTCGGCGCCCGGCTGATCGTCCTGGACGAGCCGACCGCCCAGCTCGACGCCCGGGGCATCGGCCGGCTCTTCGGCAAACTGCGGGAACTGCAGAGCCAGGGAGTGGCGTTCCTCTTCATCTCCCACCATCTCCAGGAGGTGTACGAGCTCTGCACGGCGGTCACCGTCTACCGCGACGCCCGCCATGTGCTGACCGCCCCCGTCGCCGACATCGCCAAGGCGGAGCTGGTGGCGGCGATGACCGGCGAGCAGTCCGCCGGAGCCACCGCCTGGCACGCTGACGGTGCCGGCGCGGCGGCGAGGGACGAGTCGGTCGCCCCCGTGCTGCGCACCGAGGGACTCACCGTCCCGGGCCGGTTCGAACCGCTGGACCTGGAGGTCCGGCCCGGCGAGGTGCTCGGCCTGGCCGGCTCCGCGGCCAGCGGCAACACGGCGCTGGGCGAGACCCTGGCCGGGATGCGGAAGGCGGGCGGCGGCACGGTCCGGGTGCACGGCAGGGCCGTGCGTCCGGGCAGTGTGCCGCACGCGCTGGACGCCGGGATCGGCTACATCCCCGAGGACCGGCACGACCAGGGCCTGGTCCTGGAACGCAGCGTCGCCGAGAACGCCACGCTCACGGTCACCGACCAGCTCGGCCCCTGGGGGACCGTACTGCCCTCCCGTACCAGGGAGTTCGCGCGCTCGATGATCGACTCGCTGGACATCAAGACCCAGGGGCCCGAACAGCCCGTCTCCGGACTCTCCGGCGGCAACCAGCAGAAGGTGGTGGTGGCCAGGGCGCTGGCCCGTGACCCCAGCGTGCTGGTGGCGGTGCGGCCCACCGCGGGCGTGGACATCAAGTCCAAGGACTCGCTGCTCGGAGTCGTACGACGGGTCGCCGACGAGGGGAATGCCGCAGTCATCATCTCGGACGAGCTGGACGATCTGCGGGTCTGCGACCGGGTGCTCGCCCTGTTCCACGGACGCGTGGTCGCGTCGTTCGCAAGCGGGTGGAACGACGGGGAGCTCGTCGCCGCCATGGAAGGTGTGGGGGAAAGGGAATGACCGGCACGGTACGGCCCCTGGCGGCCGACGGCATCGACAGCGGGCCCAAGGGCTCCCCGACCGGCGAACGGCCCGAACGGCCCCTGGACCGGCTCAGGCTGATCAGGTGGAGCGACTTCTCCCTGGTGCCGGTGATCCTGGTGCTGATGGTGATCGGGTTCATCGTCTCGCCGGTGTTCCTGACCTCCGAGAACCTGATCAGCGTGGTCCAGCAGTCCTCCGAGCTGAGCCTGCTGGTGCTGGGCCAGGCGCTGATCCTGATCTGCGGCCGGATGGACCTGTCGCTGGAGTCGACGATCGGCATCGCTCCGGTCGTCGCGATGTGGCTGGTGCTGCCCGCCGAGGGCGGCCGCTTCGCGGGCCTGGGGCTGCTGCCCACCTGGTCGGCGATCCCGCTCTGCCTGCTGGTGGGCCTCGTCGTCGGCGCGGTCAACGGCTTCCTGATGCTGAAGCTCAGGGTCAACGGCTTCATCGCCACGCTCGGCATGCTCACCATGCTGCGCGGGCTGCACATCGGGATCACCGAGGGCAAGTCCATCACCGACGTCCCGGAGTCCTTCCGCTACCTCGGCAAGAGCGAGTGGCTCGGCGCACCGGCCGCCGTCTGGATCTGCCTCGCGCTGTTCGCCGTCGGCGGTGCCGCGCTGGCCTGGCTGCGCCACGGGCGCTCGCTGTACGCCATCGGCGGCAACCCGGAGGCGGCGCGCGCCGCGGGCATCAGGGTGGACCGGGTCACCTGGATCGTGCTCGCCGTCGGCGGACTGCTGGCGGCCTTCGCGGGCATCCTCTACACCGGCCACTACGGATCGGTCGCGGCGACCCAGGGAAACGGCTGGATCTTCCAGGTGTTCGCCGCCGCGGTCATCGGCGGCATCAGCCTCAAGGGCGGTCGGGGCACGCTGTTCGGCGCGCTGACCGGTGTGCTGACGCTCCAGCTGGTGGTCAATGTGATGACCCTCGGCGGTGTCCCGGCGCTGTGGAACCAGTTCCTCAACGGCGCGATCATCATCGTCGCCCTGGTCATCTCCCGCTTCGCGAGCGGCGAGAAGCAGGACTGAGGACCGCCGGCGAACGGGGCGGGTGGGGGAGATGCCCCCAACCGCCCCGTTTTGCGCTACAGCGTCGAGCGCAACCACTGCTCCACGCTCGCCACATGCACCGTCGCCCACGCCCGCGCGGCCTCCGCGTCCCGGTCCCGCAGCGCCGACACGATCGCCCGGTGCTCGTGGAGCGTGCGGCTGACCGCGTCCTCCTGGGTCAGACCGCGCCAGACCCGCGCCCGGGTCGTCGGCCCCGACAGCCCGTCGAGCAGCGAGCAGAGCACCGAATTCCCGGACGACTGCACGATGCCGCGGTGGAACTCCAGATCGCAGGCGACCAGCTCCTCCACCGAGGGCTGTGCCCCCAGCGCGTCCAACTGCGAGCTGAGCACGTCCAGTTGGGCCTCGCTGATCCGGGTGGCGGCCATCGCCGTCGCGGCCGGCTCCAGGATCCTGCGGACCGCGAGGAACTCCAGCACCGTGTCGTCCCGGTGGAAGTCCACCACGAAGCTCAGTGCCTCCAGGAGCAGCTGCGGATCGAGGCTGGTCACATAGGTGCCGTCGCCCTGGCGCACATCGAGGATGCGGATCAGCGAGAGGGCCCGGACCGCCTCCCGGAGCGAGTTGCGGGACAGGCCGAGCTCCGCCGCGAGTTCGCTCTCCTTGGGGAGCCGGTCGCCGGGGCGCAGCGCACCCGAGACGATCATTCCCTTGATCTTCTCGATCGCCTCGTCGGTGACAGCCATGACGGTCCTCCTGGATCCGGACTGGAATCAGAACTGGGTTCAGACATCCGATGTATCTCTTCATTATGCGGGTCGGAAGAGCGGATGAACCAGGTCTGCCGCAGGTCGTCCCGGGTGCGGGCGGCGGGACGCCCCGCCGGGCTCAGTCCCAGAGCGCGGACGGCGCCTCGCGCCGCACCACCGGAGCGATCTCCTCCGCGAACCGCTGGAGCGTCTCGGCCTGCTCGTCCGCGCCCAGCCCGAAGCCGTCCACGGTGACGGACTGGAGGTCGTGCCCGTACACCTCGTGCCAGCCTAGGATCTTGTCGATGATCTGCTGCGGGCTGCCGATCAGCTGGGGCCCGTCCGCGACGGCCTCCTCGATGGTCCGAAACGGTGTGTTGTACCCCGCCTTCCCCTCCAGATGCGGCCGGAAGGACTGCGCCACCCTCGCCTCGTACACCTCCTTGTACCGCTCCACCGCCTGCTGCGAGCTGTCGGCGATCAGCAGCCCGCCCGAGCCCGCGGCCACCTGCGCGCGGGCCGGATCGTGGCCGTACGCCTCGAAGCGCTCCCGGTAGTGGCCGATCAGCCGGGCGTACGCCGCACGGGGCTGGATCGCGTTGGCGGTGAACAGCGGATCGCCGTGGCGCGCCGCCAGTTCGGGGGATTCGAGGCCGGTCGCCGAGCCGTGCCAGACGCGCGGCGGCCCCGCGTACGGGCGCGGCAGGGTCGTCGTGTTCTTCAGCGCCGGCCGGAATTCGCCGGCCCAGTCGACGCCCTCCTCGCTCCAGAGCCGCCGCAGTAGTTCGTACTTCTCCCGCTGGAGGTCCCACTGCCGCTCCTCGTCGAGCCCGAAGAGGTCGAAGTGACCGGCCTCCGCGCCCTTTCCGACGACCAGTTCGACCCGGCCGCCGGAGATCTGGTCGAGCGTCGCGAACTCCTCGGCCACCCGCACCGGGTCGAGGATCGCGAGGACCGTCACCCCGGTCAGCAGCCGGATCGTGGAGGTACGGGCCGCCAGCGCGCCGAGCACCACGCCCGGGCTGGACGAGAGGAAGGGGCCGGCGTGCCGTTCGCCGATCGCGTACGCGTCGAATCCCAGCCGTTCCGCGACGACTCCGGTCCCGATCACTTCCTCGAACCGTTCGGCGGGGGAGGGGAGCCGGTGGTTCAGCGGGTGCGGGGCGTGGCCGATGAGGGAGAGCACGGAGAACTTCATGGCTCAACTGTCCCCGCGCCGTATTGCACCCGTATGGCGGCCGTGTGGCACGTCGGCCGACCGGGCCGTTCCGGACACGCCGGAAGGGGCGGCCCCCGCGGGAGCCGCCCCTTCCCGTACGCCCGGCCCGGTCAGTCCCGGTCGCCGAGCACGGACTCGACGCCGGCCCGGATCTCGTCCGTCGCCAGGCCCCGGATCGTCAGCGTCGTGCGGCGGCGCAGCACGTCGTCGGCGGTCTCGGCCCACTCGTGGTCACGGGCGTAGGCGACCTGCGCCCAGATCTCCGGCGCGTCCGGGTGGATGCGCTCGGCCAGCGCCGGGTTCTCGTTCGCCATCCGGGCGATGTCGAAGGAGAGCGAACCGTAGTGCGTGGCGAGGTGCCGGGCGGTGTCGGCCGACATCCGGGGGCCCGGCGCGGCGCCGTCGATCAGCAGCCGGTGCGCCACCGCGTTCGGGTTGGCGATGCCGGGCAGCGGGAGCTTCTTCGGCAGGTGCGAGATCGGCTCCATGTCCTGTGCGAGCGGGTGCCCGGGGAGCGCGGCCAGCTTGTTCATCACCGTACGGCCGATGTGGCGGAACGTCGTCCACTTGCCGCCCGCGACCGAGAGCATCCCGCCCCGGCCCTCCGTCACGACCGTTTCGCGCTTGGCCTTGGAGGTGTCGCCGGGGCCGCCCGGCAGCACCCGCAGACCGGCGAAGGAGTACGTGATCAGATCGCGCGAGAGCTGCTGGTCCCGGATGGAGAACGCCGCCTCGTCGAGGATCTGCGCGGTGTCCTTCTCGGTGACCGCGACGTCCGCGGGATCGCCCTCGTACGCCTCGTCCGTCGTGCCGAGCAGCAGCATGTCCTCCCACGGCAGGGCGAACGTGATGCGGTACTTGTCGATCGGGGTGGCCAGCGCGGCCTTCCACGGGCGGGTGCGCTTCAGGACGAGGTGCGCGCCCTTGGACAGGCGTATGGAAGGCGCCGCGTCCGGGTTCTCCATCCTGCGCAGGTGGTCGACCCACGGCCCGGTGGCGTTCAGCACGAGACGGGCGTTGACGCCGAACTCCGTGCCGTCCAGCCGGTCTTCGAGGTCGGCGCCGGTCACCCGGCCCCTGGTGAACCGAAGCCCGGTCACCGCCGCGTGGTTGAGGACGACCGCACCCGCGTCGACGGCCGCGCGCACCGTCATCAGCGCCATCCGGGCGTCGTTCATCTGGTCGTCGCCGTAGACCGCGACGGCCTTCAGGTTGTCCGTGCGCAGCTCGGGCACGTCGCGCTGCGCCTTCGCCGGGCTGATGACATGCCCGACGCCGTCACCGAACGCGGAGAGCGCCGAGTAGGCGAACACCCCCGCGCCGAGCTTGGCCGCGCCGTGCGGGCCGCCCTTGTAGACCGGCAGGTAGAAGGTGAGCGGGTTGGCCAGGTGGGGGGCCACCTGGCGGGAGACCGCACGGCGTTCGAAGTGGTTCTCCGCGACCAGCTTCACCGCGCCGGTCTGCAGGTAGCGCAGACCGCCGTGGAGCAGCTTGGAGGAGGCGGAGGAGGTGGCGCCGGCGAAGTCGCCGGCGTCCACCAGGGCCACCCGCAGCCCGGACTGCGCGGCGTGCCAGGCGGTGGAGATGCCCAGGATGCCGCCACCGATCACCAGGAGGTCGTACGCAGCCTTGGACAGCTGCTCCCGAGTCTCGGCGCGGCTCGGGAGGGAGCCGGAGGCCGGGTGCGTCCCGAGGGCCGGGACGCTCTGCAGGGTGGTCATGTCGATTACTCCTCGGCAGTGTCTTCGTCGAGCCAGCCCATGGCGCGCTCTACGGCCTTGAGCCAGCTCTTGTACTCGCGGTCGCGGGTGTCCGCGTCCATGCGGGGGGTCCACTCGGCGGCCCGGCGCCAGTTGGCGCGCAGCGCGTCGGTGTCCGGCCAGAAGCCGACGGCGAGACCGGCGGCGTAGGCGGCGCCGAGGCAGGTCGTCTCGGCGACCATCGGCCGCACCACGGGTGCGTCCAGGAAGTCGGCGAGCGTCTGCATCAGCAGGTTGTTGGAGGTCATGCCGCCGTCGACCTTGAGGGCGGTCAGCTCGACGCCCGAGTCCTTGGTCATGGCGTCGGTGATCTCGCGGGTCTGCCAGGCGGTGGCCTCCAGGACGGCACGGGCGATGTGCGCCTTGGTGACGTACCTGGTCAGACCGGCGATGACACCGCGGGCGTCGGAGCGCCAGTAGGGGGCGAAGAGACCGGAGAACGCGGGCACGAAGTACGCGCCGCCGTTGTCCTCGACCGAGGAGGCCAGGGTCTCGATCTCGGCCGCGGACTTGATCAGGCCCATCTGGTCGCGCATCCACTGCACCAGCGAACCGGTGACGGCGATGGAGCCCTCCAGGGCGTAGACCGGCTTCTGGTCGCCGATCCGGTACCCGACGGTCGTCAGCAGCCCGTTGTACGAGTTGACGGGCTTCTCACCGGTGTTCATCAGCATGAAGGTGCCGGTGCCGTACGTGGACTTGGCCTCGCCCTCGGAGAAGCAGGTCTGGCCGAAGAGCGCCGCCTGCTGGTCGCCGAGCGCGGACGCCACGGGAACGCCGTCGAGCACGCCGCCCCTGGCGGTGCCGTACACCTCGGCGGAGGAACGGATCTCGGGGAGCACCGCGGCCGGGATCTCCATCGACTGGAGGATCCGCTCGTCCCACTGCATCTCGTGCAGGTTCATCAGGAGGGTGCGCGAGGCGTTGGTGACGTCGGTGACGTGGACGCCGCCGTCGGTGCCGCCGGTCAGGTTCCAGATGACCCAGGAGTCCATGGTGCCGAAGAGGATGTCGCCGCGCTCGGCGCGCTCGCGCAGCCCCTCGACGTTGTCGAGCAGCCAGCGGACCTTGGGGCCGGCGAAGTACGAGGCGAGCGGCAGCCCGGTCTCGCGGCGGAAACGGTCCTGCCCGACGTTGCGGCCGAGCTCCTTGCAGAGCGTGTCCGTCCGGGTGTCCTGCCAGACGAGGGCGTTGTGGACCGGCTCACCGGTGTTCTTGTCCCAGAGCAGCGTGGTCTCGCGCTGGTTGGTGATGCCGATCGCCTTCACGTCGGCGGCGGTGATGCCCGCCTTGACGACGGCTCCGGCCACGACCTCCTGGACGTTCTCCCAGATCTCGGTCGCGTTGTGCTCCACCCAGCCCGGCTTCGGGAAGATCTGCTCGTGCTCCTTCTGGTCGACGGAGACGATCCGGCCGTCCTTGTCGAAGACGATGCAGCGGCTGGAGGTGGTGCCCTGGTCGATGGCCGCGATGAACGGGCCGGTGGTGTGTGCGTCGGTCACGGTGTGCTCCCGGAAGTCTGTGTGGTCGTGAGGGTTACGGCTCTGGGCGCCGCGGCTCAGGCGAAGGCGACGTTGTAGAGCCCGCCCGCGATCGCGCCGCCGATGAGCGGTCCGGCGACCGGGATCCACGCGTAGCCCCAGTCGGAACCGCCCTTGTTCGGCAACGGCAGCAGCGCGTGCACGATACGCGGACCGAGGTCGCGAACCGGGTTGATCGCGTAGCCCGTCGGGCCGCCGAGCGAGAGGCCGATACCGACGACCACCAGGGCGGTGACCAGCGCGCCGAGCGTGCCCAGACCGTTGCCCTCGTTGTTGAGGCCCTGGGTGAGGATCGCCAGGACCAGCACGACGGTGGCGATGATCTCCGTGGCCAGGTTCTGCACGGCGTGCCGGATCTCCGGGCCGGTGGAGAAGATGCCCAGGACCGGGCCGGCCTTCGGTGCGGCGGCCTTGTCGACCATGCCTTCTTCACCCGTCTGGGCGCCCACGATCTCCGGATCCGTGAGGTGCGCCCGGAACTGCCCGTAGTACGTCAGCCAGACCAGCACCGCGCCGATCATCGCGCCGAACAGCTGGGACACGAGGTAGAGCGGAACGTCGCTCCACTTGGTGCCGCCCTCGATCGCGAGACCGATCGTGACCGCCGGGTTGAGGTGCGCGCCGGAAACGCCACCGGCCAGATACGCGCCGGTCAGCACCGCGAAACCCCACCCGAAGGTGATGGCCAGCCAGCCGGCGTTCTGCGCCTTGGAGCGCTTGAGAGTGACGGCGGCACAGACACCGCCGCCGAGCAGGATGAGCACGGCGGTACCTATGGTCTCGCCGATGAAGATGTCGGAGCTGGACACCCGCGACTCCTTTGTCCTTCGTCCAGGGAAGCCGAACCCCGGGTCCCTCCGGTGGTCCGCGCCCTCGTGGGAGGGCGTTTCCGGCCCTTGACGCTGTCACACCCTAACGCGAGTTTCCGTTTGGTGTTCGACAATGCCGACCGGTGAACGGCAATGCTTCCCCCAGGTGAATCGGGCGTCAAGGGTTGTGTGGCCTATAACTCGATCGTTACCGGGGGGTGCGCCGCCGCAGCGGTCAGAAGCGCCCGGCGCCCAGGTCCCTGGAGACCGCCCGGGCGCAGTCACGCACCGCCGCGATCAGCTCGGGGCGCAGTTCCCCGTCCGCGCAGACCCGCTCCACCGCACCGGTCACGGCCACCGCGCCGACCGGCATCCGCCGCCGGTCGTGGATCGGGGCGGCCACCGCGGCCACGCCCTCCCAGGTCTCCTCCACATCGGCCGCCCAGCCGCGCGCCCGGATCAGGTCGAGCATCGCCTCGAACTCCTCCGGACCGGTGACGGTGCGTGGCGTGAAGGGCTGCCGCTCGGCCTCCATCGCCTCGGTGTGCGCCACCGGGTCGTACGCCGAGAGCACCTTGCCCAGGGCCGTGGAGTGCAGTGGCTGCATGGCGCCGACCTCCAGGACCTGCCGGCTGTCGTCGGGGCGGAAGACGTGGTGGACGATCAGGACGCCCTGCTGGTGCAGCACGCCCAGATGGGCGCTCTCACCGCTGGAGCGGGCCAGGTCGTCGGTCCACACGAGCGCGCGGGCCCGCAGCTCGTGGACGTCCAGATAGCTGTTGCCCAGGCGCAGCAGCTCGGCGCCCAGCTGATAGCGGCCGGACGCGGCGTCCTGCTCCACGAAGCCCTCGTGCTGGAGCGTGCGCAGGATGCCGTGCGCGGTGCCCTTGGCCAGGCCCAGTGAAGAGGCGATGTCGGAGAGCCCCAGCCGACGTTCGCCACCTGCCAGCAGACGCAGCATCGCCGCCGCCCGCTCCAGCGACTGGATGTTCTTGGCCATCGCGCCGTACTCCTCCACCTCGGTTCGACAATGCTGAACACTATCGGTCGATGCCGACCCGTGCTCGACTGCGCGCCAAAAACCGCGACACCACTGCGATCGGGACATCCCCCGCACAGCATGCAGTCCGTTCCGTGGGACGGAGTGACGGCCCCGGCCGCCGCCCGGCTACGCTGGCCTGGTGCGCCTCCCACCGGAGACGCAAAGCCGACAGCCGTCGCATCCCAGGGAGTACATCCATGGCCTCGTCGCCGACCCCTTCCGCCGACAGCCGGAACCGAGCCGAAGCCCTCCGCGAGGCGCTCGCCACCCGTGTCGTGGTGGCCGACGGTGCCATGGGCACCATGCTCCAGGCACAGGATCCGACCCTTGAGGACTTCGAGAACCTCGAAGGCTGCAACGAGATCCTGAACGTCACCCGCCCCGACATCGTGCGCTCGGTGCACCAGGAGTACTTCGCCGTCGGCGTGGACTGCGTCGAGACGAACACCTTCGGCGCCAACCTGGCGGCCCTGGGCGAGTACGACATTCCCGAGCGGGTCTTCGAGCTCTCCGAGTCCGGCGCGCGCATCGCCCGCGAGGCCGCGGACGAGTTCACCGCCTCCACCGGGCAGCAGCGCTGGGTGCTCGGCTCGATGGGACCGGGCACGAAGCTGCCGACGCTGGGCCACGCCCCGTACACCAAGCTCCGCGACGCCTACCAGCAGAACGCCGAGGGCCTGATCGCCGGCGGCGCCGACGCCCTGCTGATCGAGACCACCCAGGACCTGCTCCAGACCAAGGCCTCCGTCATCGGCGCCCGCCGAGCCCTGGAGGCCACCGGGGCCAACCTCCCGGTGATCTGCTCCGTGACCGTCGAGACGACCGGCACCATGCTGCTCGGCTCCGAGATCGGCGCGGCACTCACCGCCCTGGAACCCCTCGGCATCGACCTCATCGGCCTGAACTGCGCCACCGGCCCCGCCGAGATGAGCGAGCACCTGCGCTACCTCGCCCGGCACTCCCGCATCCCGCTCTCCTGCATGCCCAACGCCGGCCTCCCCGTCCTCGGCAAGGACGGCGCGCACTACCCGCTGTCCCCGGCCGAGCTCGCGGAGGCCCAGGAGACCTTCGTACGGGAGTACGGCCTCTCGCTGGTCGGCGGCTGCTGCGGCACCACCCCGGAGCACCTGCGCCAGGTCGTCGAGCGGGTCCGGGGCGTGGCCGTCACCCCCCGCACCCCGCACCCCGAGCCGGGCGCCGCCTCCCTCTACCAGACCGTCCCGTTCCGCCAGGACACCTCGTACCTGGCGATCGGCGAGCGCACGAACGCCAACGGGTCGAAGAAGTTCCGCGAGGCCATGCTCGAAGCCCGCTGGGACGACTGCGTGGAGATGGCCCGCGACCAGATCCGCGAGGGCGCCCACATGCTCGACCTCTGCGTCGACTACGTGGGCCGCGACGGTGTCGCCGACATGGAGGAGCTGGCCGGCCGGTTCGCCACCGCGTCCACCCTGCCGATCGTGCTGGACTCGACGGAGCTGCCCGTCCTGCGGGCCGGCCTGGAGAAGCTGGGCGGCCGCGCCGTCCTGAACTCGGTCAACTACGAGGACGGCGACGGCCCCGAGTCCCGGTTCGCCAAGGTGACCGCGCTGGCCGCCGAGCACGGCGCCGCGCTGATCGCGCTGACCATCGACGAGGAGGGCCAGGCCCGGACCGTCGAGCACAAGGTCGCCATCGCCGAGCGGCTCATCGAGGACCTGACCGGCAACTGGGGCATCCACGAGTCCGACATCCTCATCGACACCCTGACCTTCACCATCTGCACCGGCCAGGAGGAGTCCCGCGGCGACGGCATCGCCACCATCGGGGCGATCCGCGAGCTGAAGAAGCGCCACCCCGATGTGCAGACCACGCTGGGCCTGTCCAACATCTCCTTCGGCCTCAACCCGGCCGCCCGCGTCGTGCTGAACTCCGTCTTCCTCGACGAGTGCGTCAAGGCCGGACTCGACTCCGCCATCGTGCACGCCTCCAAGATCCTGCCGATCGCCCGCCTGGAGGAGGAGCAGGTCAAGGTCGCCCTCGATCTCATCCACGACCGGCGCGCCGAGGGCTACGACCCGCTCCAGAAGCTCATGGAGCTGTTCGAGGGCGTCAGCACCAAGTCGATGAAGGCGGGCAAGGCCGAGGAGCTGCTGGCCCTGCCGCTCGACGAGCGGCTCCAGCGCCGCATCATCGACGGCGAGAAGAACGGCCTGGAAGCCGACCTCGACGAGGCCCTCACCGACACGCCCGCGCTGGACATCGTGAACAACACCCTCCTGGAGGGCATGAAGGTCGTCGGCGAGCTCTTCGGCTCCGGCCAGATGCAGCTGCCCTTCGTCCTCCAGTCCGCCGAGGTCATGAAGACCGCCGTGGCCTACCTCGAACCGCACATGGAGAAGTCCGACGCCGAGGGCAAGGGCACCATCGTCCTGGCCACCGTCCGCGGCGACGTCCACGACATCGGCAAGAACCTCGTCGACATCATCCTGTCCAACAACGGCTACAACGTCGTCAACCTCGGCATCAAGCAGCCCGTCTCCGCGATCCTGGAGGCCGCCGAGGAGCACCGGGCCGACGTCATCGGCATGTCCGGCCTCCTGGTGAAGTCCACCGTGATCATGAAGGAGAACCTGGAGGAGCTGAACCAGCGCAAGCTGGCCGCCGACTTCCCCGTCATCCTCGGCGGCGCGGCCCTCACCCGGGCCTACGTCGAGCAGGATCTCCACGAGATCTACGAGGGCGAGGTCCGCTACGCCCGCGACGCCTTCGAGGGGCTGCGGCTGATGGACGCGCTGATCGCGGTCAAGCGCGGTGTGCCGGGCGCGGTGCTGCCCGAGCTGAAGCAGCGCCGGGTGCCCAAGCGGGACACCGCGGTACTGGAGGTCGACGAGCCGCAGGAGGGCGTCCGCTCCGACGTCGCGGTCGACAACCCGGTGCCCGAGCCCCCCTTCTGGGGCACCCGGGTCATCAAGGGCATCCAGCTCAAGGAGTACGCCTCCTGGCTCGACGAGGGCGCCCTCTTCAAGGGCCAGTGGGGACTCAAGCAGGCCCGAGCCGGCGACGGACCGACGTACGAGGAGCTGGTGGAGACCGAGGGCCGCCCGCACCTGCGCGGCTGGCTCGACAAGCTCCACACCGAGAACCTCCTGGAAGCGGCCGTGGTCTACGGCTACTTCCCGTGCGTGTCCAAGGGCGAGGACCTGATCCTGCTCCACGAGGACGGCTCCGAGCGGACCCGCTTCACCTTCCCGCGCCAGCGTCGCGGCCGCCGCCTCTGCCTCGCGGACTTCTTCCGTCCCGAGGAGTCGGGCGAGACGGACGTGATCGGCCTCCAGGTCGTCACCGTCGGCTCGAAGATCGGCGGCGAGACCGCGAAGCTCTTCGAGGCCAACTCCTACCGCGACTACCTGGAGCTGCACGGCCTGTCCGTACAGCTGGCCGAGGCCCTCGCCGAGTACTGGCACGCCCGGGTCCGCGGTGAGCTGGGCTTCGGATCCGAGGACCCCTCGGACGTCGAGGACATGTTCGCGCTGAAGTACCGGGGGGCGCGCTTCTCCCTCGGCTACGGTGCCTGCCCCGACCTGGAGGACCGGGCGAAGATCGCCGAGCTGCTCCGGCCCGAGCGGATCGGGGTGCATCTCTCGGAGGAGTTCCAGCTGCATCCGGAGCAGTCCACCGACGCGATCGTCATCCATCACCCGGAGGCGAAGTACTTCAACGCGCGGTAAGACGATGTTCAACGCGCGGTAGCAGGACAAGTCGTACACTTGTCGGTCCAGTGCAGGCCGGTCGCCCTTCCCACGGGAAATGGCGGCCGGCCTTCTCGTCCCTACGGAAGGTGTGCCGGATGACCAGCACGGTCCCCGCGTCATTGACCCGCACGGCCGAAGGCGCCGCGCTCCAGGCCGTCCTCCTCGACATGGACGGCACCCTCGTCGACACCGAGGGGTTCTGGTGGGACGCCGAGGTGGAGGTGTTCGCCGAGCTCGGGCACCAGCTCGACGAAGCCTGGCGGGACGTGGTGGTCGGCGGGCCGATGACCCGCAGCGCCGGCTACCTCATCGATGTCACCGGCGCGGACATCGCTCTCGACGAGCTGACCGTGCTGCTCAACGACCGCTTCGAGAAGCGCATCGGCCGCGGTGTGCCGCTGATGCCGGGCGCGGCCCGGCTGCTGGCCGAGCTGGTCAGGCACGAGATCCCCACGGCCCTGGTCTCCGCCTCGCACCGGCGGATCATCGACCGGGTGCTGGACTCGGTGGGGCGCCACCACTTCGCCCTCACCGTCGCGGGGGCCCCCGGCG